>JAIOQJ010000295.1 GCA_021413475.1 Planctomycetota bacterium
ATTTCCTGTATCGGCGCTGGCTCGGCCGTAACGGTTTTCTGTCGGCTGACGGGCTTCAAAAAGTCCCAAGCGTCTGATTTTTCGGCCGTTCGGGCGGTAATTGGGCGTGGGGAGGGAGCGGGATCGTCGAGGAGCGACGATGAGGCGTTCACCGTGACAACCGTAGTGCTGACGTTCCTCGCCAGATGCGTCAGCTCCGTACCGAGCATTTCGAGGGCGGCGGGATGCGTGGGAACCGCATAACGACTCCAGCAAGGGATGGACACAATCTCGCCTTTCGCGATTTCCGAATCGGCAGCTTGACTTGTGCCGGATTGGATCGTGAGCAGTCGGCGGACGGGCAATTGATCGCTTTCGTGAACCTTCCCGAGTCCTTTGGGTTGCAGGTAAACGAGCAAGTCGACGTTGATCCCTTCCTGCGCGGCTCGGGCAGCCAACTTTCGGGCAGGAATGGCACCATACTCAAAGCCGACGATCGCGAATCGCGCGTCCGGCTGGGTTTGGTGGACGTCTCGGAGTTCCTTGAGCAGGCACCCTTCGTGATAGAGTTGTGCATAATACGATTTCACGAAGCCGAGCGAGTTGAGATAATCGCGAGCGCCACTCAGATTCCCGCAACAGAGCGGATCGGTACCGTTGATGAGCACGACATACACTTGCTGCCGGCACGGAACAGGGATTTGCTCACACGTTTGTCGGAGTTCGCACGTCGCTTTCGGAACGGGATTAAAGGCGCTCAGACAACCCGGCAACAGAAGCGTCGAAAGGCCGAGCAAGGCCAAGGACTGTCGAATTCGCCTGGTCATATCCAGTTCCCCCGACCATCTTCAACGACGCGAGTTCCATTTCCTCCTCTCTCTTCGTCAAAACCGACAGAACCGCTGCAAGCTGTTCGTTCGATCCATCTTGCTTGGCGTCCCGCGCACGCGGGGTGTTCGGGTTAGTTAAGACCGGCAAGTTGGGAAAGCCGGTCGCGGCTAACTCATCTCCACAATCTTCCCCGTTTTGACCGATTCACATTCCTTGTAACACATGACCAGCGCGTCACGGGCGAGTTGGCCGCTTAGCAGGTCGGGCATCTTCCCCTGGATGACGCCGTCAACCGCCGCCTGGATTTCCATGGTGAAGGCACTGATCGGATCGCCGCCGCCCACGAGTTGCGGCTGCGATGACATGCCATCCGGCGTGTACACCGTCAGCGGAGCCGTGCCCGATTCGTAGACGAGCGTCGCTTTTTCGAAATAGATCTCGTAACCATGCACGAATTGCCGACCGGACATGGCGACCGCGCCGCTGGAACAAGTGATGCTCGGTCCGCCGGGCCCGTAGAGATATTGCGTGGTCAGATACTCGACGGAATCCTTCTCGACGATTCCCGTGGAAAAGACCGCATTGGGCACACCCGCAAGCAAGCCAATGAAGTGCGTGTCGTGGATGTGTAAATCGATCGCGGGACCGCCCGTCTTGGCCGCATCGCCAATGTCCGCCGACCAGTCGGGCCGGGAAATCACCCGTTTGAAGTGCCCCCCAAGTAACTTGCCGAACCGTCCTTCGCGCGCGACCTGGGCTGCGTACGCGAACTCCGGAAAAAACGGCAGCACATGGGCGACCATCAGCAAGCGATTCGCCTTTTTCGCCGCCGCGAGCATGGCATCGGCCTGATCGGGCAACAAGGCGATCGCCTTCTCGACGAGCACATGCTTGCCGGCCTTTAGTGCCGCGATCGCCGCTTCGGGATGCGCGTTGGTCGGATTGCAGATATCGATCAAGTCGATATCCGGGTCAGCCAGCATCGCGTCGAATGACGCGAACTTTTTTAGCGCGGAAAGATCGACCATCTCGCCGGGAGGGCCGAAATTACCGCGAATCGAGGTCCAGTCGCCCGACAATTTCTTCTGATCCCGGCTGCCAATCGCGACGAGCTTGGCCTTGTTCAAGCCGCGCGCGGCGAGGTAGTGGATCCAACCCATGAAACCAATGCCGACGATACCGATGCGGATCATTGAGGGGACTCCTGTTTTTTCACTGCCTGTGGATTTGTATGAACTGCCGAATTCAGAGCGAGTCAACAAATGGGCCGAGCCGAGCAACTGATTTGGTTAGTCCTTGACTCTCCAGCGTGGCGAGAAGTTCTTGTGCCGTCTTGGGAGGGTTGTGGAGGCTCTCACGCTGCCGTTTGACGGCTTCGCAAACCAAGTCTGGATCTTGATCGATAAGAGAAACGAGAAAATCATCCGGATGCAAAGCCTCGATGTCGAAATGGGCAAGAGTTTTTGGCGGAAAATCGCTGAGATTGAAAGTCACAATGACAGCAGCTCCGGAGCGAATAGCGGCTGCCAAGACATGGCAATCATCCGGATCGGGCAAGGAAAGGTTTTTGATCAGATCTTCATAGCCCGTTACGAGGCAATCACGAACAGCCTCATTCATGAGGTTACGGGTTCGCGTCAGACGCGCAGTAGTAAGGCTCGGATTGTTCTTGAGGACATTTCGAATCCATTCATCGTGGATCGTTTCGGTCCACTTTCCAAACACAAGACCCGCTTGCGCGATTCGAATGAAGAGGTCGCGAAGAGGGGCGGGGTACAGAATGTTCGCGTCGAAGACGGCGACGACGGGATGCTCCATCAATAGCCCATCCCCAGTTCCTGGGCCTCGGCAGTGAGTTGATCGAGAATCTTGGCCCTGGCTTCGTCATCCTTTCGCTTGTACGCCATCAGGTCGTCGAAGCGGACACGACGGTTCTTGCCAACGGTTCGGCAAGGAATTTTTCTTTCGTCCAGCAACTTGACCAGATAAGGGCGCGAGACATTCAGTAAATCGGCGGCTTGCTGCGTGGTGATCTCGGCGTGGGTGGGAATAAGTGTCACCGCATTGCCGTGCGACATTTCGGTCAAGAGATGAAGGAATACTCGCAATGCCGAAGTTGGCACTGCAACCGTTTCGGCCTCTTCGCCGTCGTTGAGAAGCTGGATGCGAACACCGGACCGCTTTCCGATCTTATGAGTCGCAAGACGGCGGCTGGACTCGCGCGCGAGCAGTGCATCCGCCTCGCTTGGTGCAACCGTTTCAAAGTTCTCTGATATTAAACTGGTCATCGATATTTGCCTCCGTTTTATGAGATGGTATTCTACCGCTCGCTCGAAACAGACGCAATGGTCGAAATGGTCGAAACGGGTCACTTTTTAGAACCCGACCGCCGCTTCATGATATCGTTTGCCTTTTTCTCAGCGGCCACCCCACCGCGGGCAACCGCCGCCTGTAGTTGCTCGGCAACCCAAGCATTCAGGCTCTTATTCGAAAGGCTGGCGGCCAAATTGACTTGCCGGTGGAGTTCGGGCGGAATTCGTGTCACGAACTGGCCTGAGAATGGCTTGTCGGGTTCTTCGCCCTGCGATGCGCAGAACGTCATATAATCGTCGATGGATTCCTGGAACGCCTTCTTGAGTTCGATAACGCTTTCACCCTGGAATGTAATGACGTCGCGCGTATTGATGACCTCGCCGTGAAAGATGCCGGCTTCGTCGTCGAATTCAACCTTTCCGATGTATTCTTTGTATTCCATCATGGTGCTACTCTTGCTTCAGATAGAAACCGGCGCATCGAACAATAGGCCCCTTGGTCGGCCGAGCAGCCAAATTTGAAGATAAATGTCGAGTCATCATAGCGAGAATGGGCCGAAAACCGACGACACTTCGCAAGCCCAACGTCAAATTCGTTGACAGAATCGAGAACGCGAAACGATCATTTTCTTTCCCCCAGAACCCATTTTGCTCTGGATTTTCCAACAACATACGTCTAAACTTCCCATTCAGACGGGTGTGCTCCCGTCTGGGACGAAATGATTGCTTCCCTACTTCGATTCCTTCTCGGCGAGCTTACTCTGAGTTTTCCTCTCTGCTATCGCTTACCAGAACATCAAGACGGCGTCGCTTTCGGCTGCAGGTTCCGTGCATCTCTTCCGATGCCATGCCCCGCGCTTCGTTCACTGTTTATCGATTGCCGTCATCCTCTCTCGGATGACGGGCTCCATGCCGCGGTCGTTTATCGATCGCAAAGGATGAGTTATGAGCGTTAATTTGTACGTGGGGAACCTCGCGTTCACCACGACCACCGCCGACCTCGAGAAGCTGTTCGCCGATTACGGAACGGTTAGCCGGGCCCAGGTGACGACTGATCGCGAAACGGGCCGCTCGCGCGGTTTCTGTTTCGTCGAAATGAGCAACGGAGCCGAAGCGGCCATCCAGGCTCTCAACGGTGCCCAATTCCAGGGCCGCACCCTGACCGTGAACGAAGCCAAGCCCCGTGAACCCCGTCCTTCGGGCGGCGGCGGCGGTGGCGGCCGAAGTGGTGGTGGTGGCTACGGCGGCGGTGGTGGTGGCGGCGGCGGCCGTCGCTACTAAATCCCGCTCCCTGCGGTAACGAAACACGAAACAACCGAGCCCTCCGGATCTTTCCGGAGGGCTCTTTTCGTTTTCGGCGATTGTTCGTCGTGACCCGCTTTAGCGGGTCAAAGCGGCCCGACCCGCTGAAGCGGATCACTACGAACAATCAACCAAACTCATGCCAATTCGTGCTTGCTCTCTACACTGAGATCACCTCATCCCTTTCAGGAGAAGCCTCGTGATTCCGGGCGATTTTGCTTCCAAGAAAGTTCTGATCACGGGCGGCACCAGCGGCATCGGAGCGGCCATCGCCAAGGCTTTTGCTCGGGAAGGGGCCAGCGTCGTCGTCACGGGGTTGACCGAAACCGAGACATTCAGTTTCCAACAGGAATCGGGGATACATTCGGTCCCGCTCGATGTCGCGAATGGGGACGCGATCAACGCGCTGGCGGGAAGTTTGCCGAGTTTGGACTTCCTGGTGAACGGCGCGGGGATGCTGCTCCGCCAGGGCCGCGAGTTCGAGCCGGAGCATTTCGCCTGCGTCGTCGATGTGAATCTCACGGGTATGATGCGGCTCTGCGTTGCTTGCAAACCGCTCCTGGCCCGGAACGGCGGGGCGATCGTCAACATCGCTTCGATGCTCAGTTTCTTCGGCGGCGGCCACGCACCCGCGTATAGTGCCAGCAAAGGCGGCGTCGTCCAACTTACCAAGTCGCTAGCCATCGCCTGGGCCAGCGAACGGATTCGCGTGAATGCCGTCGCCCCCGGTTGGATTGCCACCGCTCTGACTCAGCCTCTGCGCGACGACGCGGCACGCGGGCAGGTCATTCTCGATCGCACGCCGATGAAGCGTTGGGGCACGCCGGAAGAAATCGCCGGCCCGGTGCTCTTCCTCTGCTCGGATGCAGCCGCGTTCATCACCGGTAGCGTTCTGGCTGTCGATGGCGGCTACGCCGCGATGTAGGTTTCGTTTCTTAACGAGGGTTTCGCATGTCATCGCTTTCCGCGGCGGGGAAAATTGGAGATCTGGTCACCGTCGCTGTCCCTGAAGATGAACGCGTCTGGGTGCCGCAAGCGCCCAACGTCTGGTTTCGGCCGCTGATGTTCAACACGGTGCAAGGCGGTTGGTGCAATCTCTTGCGCGTGACGAAATCGGGCGTGCTCAGCCGGCATCGACATCCGGGGCCGGTGCATGGCTTCGTCATCAAGGGAAGTTGGCGTTATCTCGAACACGATTGGGTCGCCAAGGCGGGTATGTACGTTTTTGAGCCGCCCGGCGAGACGCATACGCTCGTCGTCGATGCTTCGACCGAAGAGATGATTACGTTCTTCAACATCTCCGGGGCGATGATCTACGTCGATGATGCCGGCAAAGTCGTCGCCTACGAGGATGTGCATACCAAGATCGACATGTGCCGCAACCATTACGCGAACAACGGCCTCGGATCAACGTATGTCGATCAGTTTATCCGTTGACGCTCACTTCTTGGCGAAGCGATCGAGCACTTCTTGGGCTTTCTCGGCCAATTGCGGGTCGGTGCGAACCAGCTCCCGTAGTCGGGCTCCGGCACCTTCGGCGGCGGGGCCCATGCGGCCGAGAGCTTCGAGAACGGCCAGACGAACGACTTGATCGTTTTCTTTCAGCAAATTGCCCAACTTGGTGACCGCGTCCTTCGCGGCCGGTCCCATCATGCCGATGGCTTGGATCGCGCGCACGCGAACAGGCGTCTTGTCGTAGGCCGAGAGCGGCGTCCGGTCGTTTAGCGAATCGATCAGTTCCGTCAATACCCCTTTAGCGTCCGCACCAAGTAGATCGGCCGCATCCATCGCGGCCAACCTCCCGCTCTTCGCTCGGGAATCCAGGCCGCGATTCTTCAAGGCCGAGAGGACGAACGCCAAATTCCCGGTGGAATCGAATCCCAGTTTGTATAGCGCCACGGCGGCCCAGACCGACGCGGTCGGGTTTGGATCTTTGGTGGTGCTGCCGCCGAAAACGAGTAAATCGGGCCCGGCTGCCTTGGCGGCTGGGCCCAACATGGCCAGGGCGCGAGCCGCCGCGATGCGGGTCCGCATTTGGATATCCTTCAATTTCGACGCGAGTGCTTTGACCACTTCGGGCGTCGCATTACCAATCTGCCCCAGGGCCAGGGCCGCGGCAACGAGCGTTTCGGAATCCTTCTGGCCGAGGGCGGCCACAAGTTCGTTTGTCGCACTCTTGGCATCGGCACCGATGATGCCAAGCGCTTCGATTGCCAGCACGCGTGCAGTGTCGTCCTTCGCATTGGCCAATTTGGCGAGTTCGGGAACGGCCGCTTTCGCACCGGGACCGATGGCGATGATCGTTTCCAGAATCTCTTTGCGAAGCGAATCATCAGAATCGGCGAGCAATTTGGCCAAGGCGGGGACCGTTTCCACCGCGTGTGGTCCAAGCCCCTTGAGGACTTTGGCGGCACCCCGACGAACATCCACCATCGGAACTTCCAGTTTCTTGCCAAGGGCGGGGATCGCGGCTTTCGCGGCTGGGCCCATCATGCGAAGCGTCTCGGCAGTTTGTTGCTGAATAATTACCTCGGGATCATCGAGCAAAGGGATCAGCGACATGACCGCCGAACCACCCTTGCGACCGAAACGTGCCAACGAGAATACCGTTTCGTAACGCAACTTAGGATCGGGGTTCTTCAGAAGTTCAGCGATTTTGGCGATGGGTGGTTCAGGGTCGCCCCCGAGTTGCACAATGGCCAGGCCGCAACTGATGATGACGGTGAAGTTGGCATCTTTGCGCTGAAACTCTTTGTCGAAGGCTTCTCGCACGGCGGGGAGAGCGTCGGCTGCGTCGGGGCCAATTCCGGATATCACCTGGGCCGACTGATAACGGGCGAGCCAACCCTCGTTTGTCAAACCTTCGATGAGAGCGGGAACGGCGGGCTTGCCGATTTTTCGCAGGGCGATCATTACGGGAGAGGCATCGGCGCGGATCGTGCTCGCATCAGGCCGGGGGCGATAATATTTCTCGAAATCCGCCAAGGTCAGCGATTTCAGAAGCGCCATGAGCGCGGGCACCGCCTGTTCGGCGTCCTTCCCGTAACTAGCGAGAGCCTCCGCCGCTTCCATTCTGGCCAGCATGGCTTCCGCAGGCTCCATTTCGACTTGCGGACGCTTCACCACATCCACCAGCTTCGGAATCAATTCTTTCGGCAAAGGCTGCACGGAATTGAGTGCCACGATTGCATCGTAGACAATCTTGGGATCCGGATTCAATAAGTTGACGGCCACCTCCTGGGCTGGGATGCCGCCGGTTTTCCGCAGGGCTTCGTAGGCGGCACGGCGAACGAATTCGTTCGCATCCGTGGTGAGTTTGAGAAGCGGACCGCTTGCGGATTTGGCGCGAGGTCCAAGCAGCGAGATGGCAAAAATCGTGTGCTCGCGAACTCCCACATTCGGATCGGCCAATCCCGCCACCAAGGCTTTCAGCCCCACATCGACGACGGCTTTCTCGCCTTCCGGGCCTAATTTAAGCAGCGCGAGTACCACTGCCTCACGCGTACTATTGGCTTGATTCGAAACAACAGCGCCATCGGTGAACGTCTTATCCGAAAGAGCCTCGAGAAGGGCGGGGATGGTAGCGGCTTGGTCCAGTTGATTGATGTTGCTCAGCGCTGCGGTGCGTTTGTCGAGTGATTTACTCTTCAGGTCCGCGATGGCAATTTGCAACGCGTTTCCGGCCCTCGAACCGCCGGCATTTTCATTTCCCGCGGGAACCACGGGCGCTGCTGCTTTCTTACGACAACCGGCCGCGAGGCTGATCGAAATGATCAGCAGCATGGCAAATATTGGTCGCTGACAGCCCATGGTGGTCAACTCCTGGCAATTCCCGATCACTTTTCGCACATCAGTAATCTAACCATTCGTCGAAGAGATGTCTGTTCCGCCAGTAACCTTCCGTGCGCCGCGATACCATTGCAGGTCGAACTTTTCGCAATTCGTGTCAATCCATCGACTCTACCGGCATGCCCTACCATTAACAATGAACGTCGAAGACAAGAGTGGCCGGAATGTTCGGTCAGACCGATTCTCACTTGCCTTCAAACAGGATCTCGCAACCGGGCAACCGGTTCCGAAGAATCTGTTTGCACTCTTCGCTAAAAGATCGATTTGACCGAAGGTCCAACTTGCGGAGCGAAGGAAGTCGCACCAAAGTGGATGTGCAACCGTCGCTCAGGCCGTCATTTCGGCTGAGATCGAGCACTTCCAGGCTGACGAGACCCCTTAGAAAGCGTAGATCGCTGTTGTGCAGATCGATCCCCGCCAGAGCAAGTTTCTTCAGCCCGGTCAAAACAGAAAGCGAACCCAGCTTTTCACGGCCGCTATTGAACCACGCGTCGCTCAGGTCAAGCGACTGGAGCCATGGCATGTCCGCGAGGAAATCCATGCAAGAAGCCGTGACGGGCCATTGCCTCAAGTCGATGGTTGTAATCGCTCGCAGGGCATCGGCATCCGCTCGCTCGCCAATGATTAGGAGCAACCGGACTGCTGCCTCCGCGACGGCGGCGGGTTGATTCTGAGCGATTCTTGCTCGCAACGAGGCTCGCGCCAGCGGAGAAATCTCTTCTTCAACCTTCGCCATTCGGTCGCGGAGTTCCTGAACGAGAGTGGACAAGTGATCCTCAAAAAACCAACGGAGCTTGCGGTTCACAAGAGTCGTGCAAATCGGCCAGGGCCGCAACGTGGAACGTAAGTCCTCGAAAGGTTCGAGAAACAGAGCTCGCGTCACCGCCTCCCACGGCTCAATTGGCGGATTGGCCTCTGCCTCCAGGAGGAAGGCTTCGGTGAATGCCAGGTGCTGCGCGTCCGTAAACAGCCTCCGTTCTACCGCACCTGACCATTGCCGCAGGATTTCGTCTTCGGGCTTCCTGGAGCGCATCTGCGACGGGAACACGTCGATCCACCCCGTCCGCCACCGTTCGGCCGACCACCGTAAGCCGTGCCATTCCTGTTCGTCCGCAGGAAGTTCCCGAAGGCTGTCCCCGTCGATCGCGTCTGGAGGGAATGAAGGCACCGCCCAAAGGCAAACGCCCACGTCTTGCCACTTCGGGAGTCGCCGCAGAATCGAGGCGACCGCCTCTGGGGACCATCCGGCGGGGACGACTGCCGTTGGAAAGTCATCGACGAGGGCCGGCACGGGCTCCGGAAACCCAGTTTCGGATTCAGTGACGACGACCCCTTCGAAAAGATTAATCGAAAACCGCTCGTGGGGAATTGACCACCGCCGAGCCAAGGCCCAACGGAATTCACCATAGCAGTACACCGGGTGCCCATCGGTCACGATAAAGGAAGCCGAGGCAGTCATTGTCGCGCTTGTACCCTCGTTGGTGGCTTACAGAATTGTCGATTCCTCCGGGCGCCGACGCGACCAAGATCGCCAGTGGCTCAAAAAGCGGCTGGTGCCTCAATCATCCTTCAAGGCAAATTCACCGGAACCACAGCGACCCCGATCTTTCCATCTTTTGGCGTGATCTTCGTCTTGTCCGCTTTTTTGGTCGACGCGTTGATGAACGTCAAATCGACTTCGCTGTCCGCGGCGGCGAGGGCTCGTTGCAACTCCTCGAAGGTTTGCGTTCGGATCGAAGCGACCGAGGTGATGATGTCACCCGCCTTCAGGTTCGCCTTCTTGGCGGCACCGGCATCAAGCACCATCGTGATCTCCAACCCCATCTGCGCGTTGAAAGACGCGGATACTTGGGCAAGAGAACGCGTTTGCGGTTGGGCCGATTCGGCAACTACGAAAAAACTCGCCACGGCCAGCAACAAGATTCGCAGCTTCATGATGTCCTCTTTCGCGTTAAGGTTAATCTGAACTTGTCCCGATTCTATGGCGGTGCCGATCGCCACGCAAGCAGTAAGCGACGTCACCGCGAAACGGATTACTTCTTTCGGTGCGTTTCAAACCACTGGATGGCGTACGCCATTTGCGCGATTTGATGACTGGGCCGGGCGGCAATGTCGTGGGAGGCACCCGGCACGCGCACCAGCGCGGTGTCGATTTTACGAAGTTTGAGCGCCTGATAAAGTTGTTCCGATTCCGACATCGGCGTGCGGTGATCATCTTCGCCAGTCAGGATCATGGTCGGTGTGTTGACATTCCCAACCAGCGAGATCGGCGAGCGCTTCAAGTAATGTTCAACATGTTCCCAGGGCGGGCCGGGGAACCAGTTGCGCGTGAAGAAGGAGTAGATGTCGGAGGTCAACACGAAGCTGTACCAGTTGATGACAGGCTTACCGACGACGGCGGCTCGAAAGCGGCCCGTCTTGCCGATGATCCAGGCGGTGAGAACACCGCCGCCGGAACCGCCGGTGACGAAGAGATTGTCGGGATCGACGTAGCCTTTCTCCAGGACGGCATCGACTCCCGACATCAGATCATCGTAATCGTGGCCCGGGTAGGCGTGATGGATCAAATTACCGAACTCGGTGCCGTAGCTGGTGCTGCCGCGAGGATTGGTGTAGAGGACGACATAGCCGGCCGCGGCATAGAGTTGCATCTGCACCGCAAAACGCGGGCCGTAATTGGCGAACGGACCGCCGTGGATCTCCAGAATCAACGGATACTTCTTCTTGGCGTCGAAATCGGGCGGCTTGACGACCCAACCGTGGATTTCCTGCTTGTCGAACTTCGACTTGTAGCGGATCTCCTCGACGGTCGCCAATTTCTTGTTCGCAAGCAGACTATCGGTGATACGCGTCAGGCGGGTCGGTTTGCGCAGGCCTCGTTTCTCTTCGGACGCCGGGCGAACCGCGACCTCCGCCGGAAAGCCTGTCTCCGTCATGGTGAGGGCGATGGCTCCCGCTGGCGTTGCGGAAAAGGAGCCGCTGGCATAGGGACGATCGAGCGTGGTGCCGCCGACGCCCGAGGCGAGCGTGATCGAATTACCTTCGAGTGTGGTCGAGCCGATTTTAGTGTCGCCCTTGTCGTCGTACTGGAAAAACACCCCCGAGCTTCCGCTGTTCCAGACTGGGCTTTTCACATCGCGGTCGAGCTTGGTAGTCACCGCCCTTGGCTCACTACCGTCGCGATTCATCACATGAAGATGGGCAACCTGATGGCCTTGGCGTTTGTCGTCAAGACCAACAAAGGCGATCTTCTTGCCGTCGGGCGAAACTGTTGGACTAATATCAGGTCCTTGGCGCGATGTGAGTGCCTTGGTCGCGCCGTCTTTGAGGGCGACTTCGTAGATTTCCGTATTGAGCGGATCGTACTCTCCTTCGGGATGGCGATTGCCAGTCACGAGCAGGAAGTTGCCATCGGGTGTCCAGGCCGGGACGCCGATATGGTTGAACTTCCCGCTGGTTAACTGGCGCGGCGTGCCACCGTCGGCCGGCACGACGAACAGGTGAGAATGCCCGTCCTTGAGATAGCCTTTGCCATCAAAACGGTAATCGAGCGAGCGAATCATGATCGGCGGCTTGGCCCACTCGGCACCCTTGGGAGGCGTGGGCAGCGTCACGAACGGCTTGGGCGTTTCCACTGCGAACATGGTGAAGGCGAGACTTTTTCCATCCGGTGACCACGACATTCCCAACGGTTCTGCGGGGAGCTTCGCGAGCAGGCCGGACTGATTGTTATCCAGCCAACGGCACATCAATTGAGTCGCGCCGTCGTGTGTGGATAGATACACCAGCCGTTTGCCGTCGGGAGACCAGCGCGGCATCTGATGGCTCCCTTCGCCATTGGTGAGCGCGCGATGGTTGCTGCCATCGACGTTGATGATCCAAAGATCCGAACGGCGGCGGTCCTTCTGAATATCCATGAAGGTGCGGACATAAACAACGCGGTCGCCGTCCGGAGAGATCTGCGGATCGGCCGCGAATTCCAGGCGGAAAACGTCCATCGGTTCAAAGGCCTTTTTGTCGTCGGCTTGAAGCGGGGCGGCATTCAGCATCAGACTGATCAGAAGGGCTAATGGTCGCATGTTGCAATTCTCCAGACGTATTGTGGGGACAAGCTTCTAGCTTGTCCGAATTTGGACAAGCTGGAAGCTTGTCCCCACATTTGGTTATTTTCCATCGCCCTTCTCCAACCTGTTGTACTTCTTCAACAGATCGCGTACTCGATCGTGAGGCATTCCGAGCACCTTGTGCTCATCGCGGCCTTCCATGGTGCGGGCAGCGACCAGGGCATTGATGATCGACTCTTCGGTGGCCAGGACCGTCGCTTCGAACAGGGCGTCCATGCGTTCGTTGGGAAGAAAGGTCGCCTGGATCAAACCTTCCGCTTTGGCGGCACCTGGATTCGCGGTCGAGAAAGCGAGAAAGAGATCCCCGGAGCCGTTGCCAGCCACGCTGCCGGTGCGGGCCAAGCCCATTGCCGCCCGGCGGGCCAGACGTTTGAGTTGATGAGCCAACAACGGCGCATCGGTGGCGATCACGATGATGATCGAGCCGTTTTCCCGCTTCTTGTAGGTGCCCTCGGTGATCTCCTTGCCGATCGGCACGCCCGCGATCTGGAGTTGATGCCGCTGGCCAAAATTGGCCTGAACCAGCGCGCCCACCGTGTAGCCGCCCGACTTTTCGCTCAGCTTCCGCGAAGCGGTGCCGATGCCGCCTTTGAATTCGAAGCAGGTCATCCCCGTGCCGCCGCCGACGCTCCCCTCGGCCACGCGCCCGCTTTTGGCCGATTCAAGCGCGTCGAACGCGTGCTTCTCGGTGACGTGAAACCCATGCGTGTCGCTGAGATAGCCGTCGTAAGTTTCCGCCACGACCGGCAGCACCCACGGTTGCTGGGTCTTGTGCTGCTTGGCCCACCATTTGACGACGGCATCGCGCACGGTGCCGACACTGCTGGTGTTGGTAAGCATCACGGGGCCTTCCAAGAAGCCCGATTCCTCGATCCAGGCCGTGCCGGTCATCTCGCCATTGCCGTTGAGGGAGAACCATCCCGCGAAAACCGGATCGGCCGACGCCTTGCCGCGCGGCATGATGGCGGTGACGCCCGTTCGAACCGGGCCTTTGCCGACCGTGAGCTTTCCTTCGCCAGAAATGAGTGTGACATGGCCGACTTCCACACCTTTGACATCGGTGATGGAATTCAGCGGCCCCGTGGCCCCGTCAAACGGGATGCCCAGATCGCGGGCGCGGTCGTCGTCTTTGGCAATCGCATCGAGAGGAGTCATCAGGAAGATCCCGGCCAGGAGAATGCAGAAAAGTCGCATGACCATCTCCGAAGGAGATTGAAACCGTAAAACAGCGAAGGGTGTTTCCGAATCGCTATTCTCGACTCCCGCGTGTGAAAGTCAATTGACTGAATCGATCGAGGGAAATTCATGACCAATTCAATCAGCCGTCGGACCTGGATCGTGGGAAGCCTCTCCGGCGTCGTCGGCATCGGCCTGGGTTCCATCGTGGCCGAGGAGCCGAAGGCGGGGCTCGATATCATCGATTGCCACACGCATTTTTACGATCCGAAGCGCCCCGAAGGGATTCCGTGGCCGGGCAAAGGAACTCAACTCTACCGCACCGTGCTTCCGAAGGACCTACGGGAACTCAAGCAATTTCGGAAGGTGACGGGCACGGTGATCGTTGAGGCAAGTCCGCGCGTGGAGGACAATGCCTGGCTGCTCGATCTGGGGAAAGACGACAAGTTCGTTGTTGGCGTCATCGGTAATCTCACCCCAGGCGCAGCCGATTTCGCGAAGCATCTGAAACGCTTCGCGGCCAATCCCCTGTTTCGCGGCATTCGGGTCGGATCGAAGCTTCTGGAAGATCCAATCAAAAAAGAAGTGCTCGACGATCTAAAATTGATGGTTGAACTCGATCTTGCTCTCGATGTGAACGGCGGCCCGGATAGTCCCGCCACCGTCGCCAAGTTCGCGGCCAAGCTGCCGGGCCTTCGCATCGTGCAGAACCATATCGGCAACGTTCGCATCACGGCCGATGCCCCGCCTCGCGAGTGGCAAGAAGGAATTCGGGCAGCGGCCAAGCAGCCGAACGTCTTCTGCAAGATCTCCGCATTGGTCGAAGGGGCGGCACGAGAAAAGCAGAAGACTCCCGAAGACCTGGCCTTCTACAAGCCCTATATCGACGTGGTTTGGGACACATTTGGCGACGACCGTGTCATCTACGGAAGCAACTGGCCCGTCTCGGAACGTGCCGCGCATTATCACACGCTGCAACGCATCGTCATGGAATATGCGTTCAAGAAGGGTGATGACGCCACGGCGAAGTTCTGTTCGCTGAACTCGAAGAAGGCCTACAAATGGGCTGAGCGACCCGGCCGACGATGATTCAGACTTACTTCGCGATCTCCAACCGCAGCGCCCAGACTCGGGTGGGCGTGCCATCGCCACCCGTGACCAGCAGCATCACCCGATGGTCGGGATCGAATTCCATATTGTAATTCATCCCGTGGGCAAACGGAAGCACGGCATCCTTCACTTGCGTCCAGGCGTCGGCACCGAGATCGTATAGCCAGGTTTCGGTTTGCTTACGCTCTCCTTCAACTCGGCTGACCAGTACCACCGTCTTGCCTAGGTCTGGGTGAAATTCCATCGGCGTGTGTTGGTCCTTGGGCGGCCGTTCGCCTTTGGTCGGCATCAACCGATATTCGGCCGACTTCGGAGAATAGACCGCCACGTCGTTGCTGTTTTCGTTCGAGCCGAACACGACCAAGGCCTTGTGCTTGCTGTCGTAGGCACAATTGGTGTGCCAGCCGAAGAAACCGTTCTTGGTTGCCCGCTTCCACTGCCGGGGTTCGCCGGCAAGTTCGCGGCATCCAGGCTATAGATCCATGTCGGCTTGCGTTTGATACGCGGCCAGAGGTCCTTGAATACATCGGTGAATCGGCCGGGAATCAGGTGCTCGTCGAAGATCGGCACAATCATTTCGTCCCGCTTGGGATCGTACACAATCGAACCGAACGTGTGCATGGCCCAGGGATGATTCCCCTTGCTCCCAGCGACAGTTAGGCCATCGTCAGTCACTTGATAGCTTTCCTTCGGGTCGTTCGCATAGGCTCGGGACCACTTGAGCGAGGCTGCGTCGAAATAGAGCGGGCTATTCGTGAAATCCTTGCCGTGCGTGTCGCTGCCGAACAGGACGAGTCGGCCGCGCTTGTTATCGAAACAACTGCCGCCATGCGGCTGTCGGCGGAACGTCAGTTCGCCCTCGGCAGGTTCATGGATTTTGATCCAGCGGTTTGTTTCTAGCTTCTGGAGTGTCGGCTGCAGCTTCGGTGCTCGTGGTTCCTCAAGCACGCGTTGCTTGATTTCCGCGATCTTGCGCACGGTCAACCAGCCGCGAAGTAGATAGCCGCTGCGTGTCAAATTCTCCGGAGTCGGCTCGGCTCCCGGGCTGACACCTGCCTCGCCGGCCGTCAGGTGGATGCGTTTCATCAGCTTGTCGAACCAGTCGTCGGGCCGCCGGGTAAAGATTTCCTTTTCCAGATCGAGTACGGGAATGCCCCGCTCTTTCGCGATGTCGCGGAGGGCCGTATTGAACTGCTTGGTTCGTTCGAGTTGCGCCTTGAATGGCGGGATGGTGTTGAGGATTGGGATCGCTCCCTTGCTCAGAATCAGGTCGAGGGCCTTCGCCATGTTCTTGCGATAGTCGTCGAGCGGCGTACCATCTTCGATGTCGTAGATGCCGCACTCGATGGTGACCATGCATGGGTGAAATTCATCGAGGATCTTCTCCAGGGTTGGCAGGCCGCGTTTGCCGCCATCGAACAGCATGGCCGCTTTCAGCCCGCTTTCGGCAGTATGGGCCCGGTAGGGAACCACCTCCATCCGGCAGAGCCACCAGCCATCGGATTTGTCCTTGGCGTCGGTGTGCATCCACTTCAGGATGGCCTTGTCCTCGGCAGTCTGTCCTTTGCCGCTGCGCGCCCATGTTCCGTAGGGGTTGGCAATCGTCATCGAGCCGCCGAGATGAACGACGACGCCCTCCTTGCCGCGAAACCTGGCGGCGACTTTCTTCATCGCGGGGGCGTAGTCCCAGCCTTCCGGCAGCGGAACCCCCGGCCCCTCCTTAGACATTGGAGGCTGCGCCGCCGCCGGGCTAGCGAACGTGAGAAAGAGAATACAACAGGCAACAGGTCCAACACGAATGTGATGGGTCATGAGTTCGTTCCATGGTGACTATTTAATCCGCAAGATCAAATTCGATTCTACTTCACTAGGCGAGGATCGCCTTGACGACGTTCCCCGCCACATCGGTCAAGCGGAAATCACGACCGCCAAAGCGGAAGGTCAGGCGTTGATGGTCGATGCCCATGCAGTGAAGAATCGTGGCATGCAGGTCGTTGACGTGGACGGGATCGGTCGTGATGTTGTAGCCGAAATCGTCGGTGGCCCCGTGGCTGAGCCCGCCCTTGATGCCGCCGCCGGCGAGCCAGTACGTGAAGCAGCGCGGATGGTGGTCGCGGCCGAAGTTGCCGGTCAGGTTGCCTTGGCCGTAGGCAGTTCGGCCGAACTCGCCGCCCCAAATAATCAACGTCTCATCGAGCATGCCGCGTTGTTTGAGGTCTTTGATCAGAGCCGCCGCCGGTTGATCGACGGAGGTCGTCTGGCGGCGCAAATTCGCTTCAAGCGTGTTGTGCTGGTCCCAGCCG
>JAIOQJ010000296.1 GCA_021413475.1 Planctomycetota bacterium
GATTTCCCTTGCCGATGATGATGTAATCGTTCCAGTCGCTCTTCTTGTAGGTGGCAGCGATTTCGGATTTTTCGCCGAGTTTACCGACGACTTTCGGCTTGGCATCGTCGCCGACTTCGACCTTCTCGCCGACGTTGCACAAGTAGCCGCGGCCTCGTTCGTGGTAGAGGAAGCCGACCTTGCCGGGCGTGTCCTCGACTTCGGCCTGGTAGCCTGATACGACCCACTTGTTCACCGCACCGTCTTTGAACGGCAGGACTTTGCTCCGATACTGGATGCCGGAGTTGCCGCCCTTGATGCGGAAGGTCAGGCGGAGTTCGAAGTCTTCGAGTTCGCCACCCTTCCAGACCAGGAACGTGTTGCCCATGGTCGGGTTTTCTTTTGTGGTTTCGCCTTTGACGACTCCATCCTTGAACGACCAGAGACGCGTGTCGCCGTCCCAGCCTTCGAGGTCCTTGGTGAAGAGTTGCTTCATCCCCTCGGGTTCGGGAGGAGCAGTCGGCTTCAAGTCCGCGGCCGAGAGGGTCGCGGTCAGGACCAGGCCGAGCAGAGTGCCGAAGATTGAACGTGCGTTCATGGAGAGACTCCAGGTGAAGGAAATGGATGAAGAAAGGATAGCCGGAGCGAGGAGAGTCGGCCAACCACAATTATCGGTCGGAAAGGTCGGCGAAATCATGAGTCGTTTCGAAATGAATGAATGACGTGAAGGTACAAATAAAAAAGGCTTGTGGAATCACCCACAAGCCCTTTCATGGAGGCGGCGGGAATCGAACCCGCGTCCCGTGGCACTTCAGCGCTCGCATCTACGTGTGTAGCCTGTTAATGCTTGAGGTCTTACTCCTCGTGTTTGCCTTTCCTTGCCCCAACAGGCAGGGTCGCGGATTGGCTATCGGTCAGATTTTTTAGCAATGGCCGCCACCGAGGCGATTAAGACTACTCCCCCCGCTTACGCGAGGGGGCTCGCCAAAACCTCAAGCCATCGCGATCCTGAAATTGCATCCACGCCGAGTCCTCCCAGGAAGAGTGCCCGGACAATGGGGCTGCCTAAATTAGGCTGCCAAAGAGAACTGCGGTTCAGCAGTTATCATTGTGATCGGCTATTTACGTGGCCCACCGATCAACCACGACACGCCACTGACGCCTCAATTTACCCGGTCGATACCAGATCGCCCCCTTGGTTGAGACTCAAGACACCCCTATTATAGCGACACATCCAAGTTCCAACAGGGCAATGCCATTTAAGGAAAATCGACATGACCTCTCTCACGCTGCTATGCGCCATGATGCTCGGGGCCGATCCGACCACCGTGAACCTCTGGGGCGAGGGCGATAAGATCCCCGGCCCAGTGAGTAAAGATCCCAAGAACGTGCCGACGCTCACGTTCTACCCGGCCGACAAGGACTACGCGACCGGTACCGCCGTCGTCGTTTGCCCCGGCGGCGGCTACTCCGGTCGTGCCACGAATCACGAGGGAACGCAAATCGCCGAGTGGCTCAACAAGCGCGGCGTGACGGCGGTCATCCTGAAGTATCGCACGGTTGGCGAATCGAAGATCGACGCGCCGTTGCATCCAGGGCCGATGCTCGATGTGCAGCGGGCCATCCGCACCGTGCGCTCGAAGGCCAAAGATCTGGGCGTCGATCCGAGCCGCATCGGCGTCTGGGGTTTCTCGGCCGGCGGGCATCTTGCTTCCACGGCCGCGACGCATTTCGACGAAGGCAAACCCGATGCGGAGGACCCACTCAACAAAGTGAGTTGCCGGCCTGATTTCGCGATTCTTTCGTATCCGGTTATCACCATGGGAGAGAAGACGCACGGCGGCTCGAAGAACAATCTGCTCGGCAAAAATCCCGACGAAAAGCTGCTCGAGTTCTATTCGAACGAAAAGCAAGTGACCGCCAAGACGCCACCGATTTTCTTGTTCCACACCGTGGAAGACAAGGCCGTGCCGATCGAGAATGCCAAGCTATTCAAGGCTGCCTGTGAAAAGGCCGGCGTATCGATTGAATACGTCGAATACGAGAAAGGGGCTCACGGCGTAGGCTTGGGTCTGAACACGAAGCTGCCCTTGGCCGATTGGTCGGTGAAACTGGAAGCCTGGATGAAGGGGCGAAAGTTGCTGGATAACAAGTGAGAATCCCTTTCCTTTTCGCGGATCGACCGTAAAGTAAGCCATCTACGAATTGGAACCCCCGAAGGATTTTGCCATGGCTCTCGACTCACGAAAACGCCGTAAAGAGATGCGCCAGCGGGACATGCGGGAATCCCGCAGCGTCAACGGCCTGCTCAAGCGAAAAGAACGCGCCCGCCGCGATGCCTCAATGGCCACGATCGTCAAAGCGGGCACGCTGCCGTACACCCCGCGTGTTCTGAGCTGGCTCAGCGCCAAGCTCAACAAGCCGGGCCGGTTGATCACGGCGGAAGATATCAAGAAGGTCGTAGCGTAAAGATGCGAGCTCAGTTGGTTCAACGAGCCCGAAGCGAGTGCGAGGATACCGGTCCTCGTTCTCGCTTCGGGCTTTTTGTGTTGGTCGTAGTCTCGTGAAGCCGCGACGTGAAGGTTTTACGGAGCGGAGCGTTTTGCTCGCATCAAAACCACATACACCCCAAATGCCACGCCAAAACTGATGAACCAGGCGTAGTGGTACAACTCTTTCCAGAATCCCGGAAGCTCTACCAGTTTAATTGTCACCAGGAAGCCCGGTACGCACGGAGCGATTCCCGCGATCAGTGCCAGCATGGCGATGCGGTTGAAACCCTCACGGTACCAATACGGCCCTTCGCGGCGATAAAGGCCCGCCAGGTCGAGTTGCTTCTTGCGAATGACGAAATAGTCGGCAATCAGAATGCCGCCGACGGCACCGAGCAAGGCCGAGTACGCGATCAGCCAGGTGAAAATATAGCCAGTTGGATCGTTATAGAGCTTCCACGGTTGCATCAGGATGCCGATCAGGCCCGTGATTAAACCGCCGGTACGAAACGAGATTCGCTTGGGGAAGAGATGCGCGAAGTCATTCGCGGGGCTGACGACATTGGCGGCAATGTTCGTCGCCAGCGTGGCCAGGCAGAGAGCGAACATCGCTCCGACGAGAACAATCGGGTTTTGAAATTTGGTTAGGAGTTGGACGGGATCCCAGATTTCTTTCCCGTAAATGATGAGGGTCGCCGAGGTGACGGCGACACCGATGAAGGCATAAAGAGCCATCGTCGCGGGTAAGCCGAGAGCCTGTCCGAGTGCCTGATCGCGTTGCGATCGTGCATAGCGGGAAAAGTCGGGGATATTCAGCGACAGAGTTGCCCAGTATCCCACGTTGGCAGTGAGAGCCGGAAAGAAGAATTTCCAGAATTGCCCCGCCTTTTCACGCTCCACGTCAAACTCGGAGGGTTGACTGAGGATCGGGCCGAAGCCGTTGGCGGCCGAGTAGGCCCAGCCAAGGAGCAGGAGTCCCAGACCGATCAAGAGCGGTGCCTTAAAGTTCAGCAAGATACGGATCGAATCGATCCCGAGATAAATGACGAAGATGTTGATCGACCAGAAGAACAGGAAGCAGAGTAGTTGCGGGAGGTTAATGCCGATCGCGAGTTTCGGCAGGCTGCCCCATTCCGGATTGTAGATGTTGCCGATCGTGTAGATGGCCGAGCCGCCGATCCAGGTCTGGATGCCGAACCAACCGCACGCGACCAGGGCACGCAGTAACGCTGGCACATTGGCACCGCGAATACCGAACGACGCCCGGCAATAAACGGGAAAGGGAATCCCGTAACGTGTGCCGGCATGGGCGTTGAGAACCATCGGGATGAGCACGATCACGTTGGCGAGGAAGATCGTCAAAATCGCCTGCCACCAGTTCATCCCCCCAGCAATCAAACTGGAGGCGAGCGTATAGGTGGTGATGCACGCCGCCATGGAAATCCACAGGGCCGCCATGTCGCGCAACCCCCACTTCCGTCCCGCCGCGCCGACGGGGGCCATGTCGTGGTTGTAATAAGGCGAAGCGGAGAGATCTTCAGTGAGTTCGACGATTTCACCCGATGGCGGCATGGTGGATCTCAGAAGATTGGTCGGCGATTAGCATTCAAAGTGATTTTATGGACATCTCAAGAGATCGATGATAGGTTTGCCGGGTTCGATTTTCATTCGTTGCACGAATCTCGGACACCCCGTTGCAACGAATCGGTCATTTCTTGCAACGCATTCGCCTCGATTTGCAACGAATTGCACACGTTTTGCAACGAATCCAGGCCATTTTGCAACGCATTTCGGGCCTTTTGCAACGCATTCTGGTCGTTTTGCAACTAAACACGACGTCAAGGCCTCGTCCGTTTAGCCGTTCCTCGAAGAGGCGCGGAACGCCGTAGGACACAGCCCGGTAGACGATCACGATCGAGAATCAGGCCACAACTCACTGGCAGCCATTTCCGCCACACCGGACTCCAAGTCCGTGAGCGACCAAAACTCCTCGCCGCTAGTGTCTTGGAGGACCCCACCGAACTCGCGCAGCAGAACAGTCGCGAAGTTCGCTGCCATTTCGTGAGCCGCGCGACCCTTGCTGCGTCTCAACTCGAGGCATACGGCGCTGGTCGGCTGACCACCCAACAGAGTGCAAAGCCGCCGAAACTCTTCAGGCTCGAATTCGGAGTGATCCGAATACTCATACAGCAGTACGAAATACTCGCCCTGACTGGGCAATTGCCAATTCGCCGAACCACTAGGTGTCCGCATCCCGCGACCCGTCAGCGTATCCAATCGATCAGCGAGAGCATCCCGACCGACCGTAGCAAAATGTGCGATCATACTCTCGGCCACAATTGATTCCCCGAAAGCGTACTTGAATTCTTCAGTTCTTCTTCTCCACCACGCGCTTCGCCTCCCAATCGAACTTCTTTCCCGAGAAGTTCGTGATCGATCCCTTGATCGTGTCGCCCTCGATCTTGCCGTTGTATTTGGTCGTGTACGATTTTGTCTGGACGGTGTTCGTGGTCGTGAACGACACCTCGCCGTTCTCGAACTTGCCGTTCTCGATTTTCATCGGTGCCGCGGACTTGATCTTCTTTTTTTCGTCCAACGATTTCGCGTTGGTGGATAGCGTGCCGGTCAGTTTACCGTCCTTCAATTCCAGTTTCAGGGTGCTCAGGGCTTCCACCGTGTCAGATTTCTTTTCCCAGTGCCAGGTGCCGGTCGGGTCGTCCTTATCGGCCGCCCAAGCGACGCTGACCATTCCGAATACGAGCGATAGGATCGCGAGTTTTCTCATTGATGAACCTCCGTTTGCAAGATTATGGACACAGAACATACTTCGTCGAGGAAGATACCAGCTTGCGCCTGATTCCGGCAAGCCAAATCAGCACACCACAAACTCCTGCGTCTGTACGTCGAACAATCCGCGAGGCGTGATACGCAGATCGGGAATGACCGGCAAGGCCAGGAACGACAGTGTGCCGAACGGCATGGACAGTTGGCAGCCGAGCGAGCGGGCGGCCTCGTTGACGATTTGCAGACGGCGGGCAACTTCGTGAGCGGGTTCCGGCGAAAGCAGTCCCGCGATTGGCAACGGCAGGATCGCCTTCACGTCGCCATTGGCGACCACAACGAAGCCTCCCCCCTGTTTTTCCAGGGCGCGGACGCAGGCCAGCATATCGGACGGATTGGTGCCGGCGATGACGAGGTTGTGCGAATCATGCCCGACCGACGATCCGAACGCTCCGTGCGTGCGAAAGCCGAAGCCGCTCACCAGGGCGAGGCCGACTTGTCCCGTGGCCCGATGCCGTTCGATGCTGGCGATCAGCGCGACGTCGATGGTAGGGTCGAACACCCAGCGTCCGTCACGAATGGCGACCTTGCACGTCTCGCCCGTGGTGACGATCTGATCGGGGACGATGCCGATCACCTGGCAATTCTCGCCACGCGGCCTGAGTTCAAAGGTCGAGGCATCGATCGGCTTCACGTGAATCGTGTTGCCATATTTCAGATTCGGCACGGGCATTTCGGCCACGAGTTTACCGTCTTTTGCCGCGAGCGAACCATTCTTGAAGACGAGTGAAGGCCGAAACTGAACAAGATCATCGACGATCACCACGTCGGCCCTGTAGCCCGGCGCGATCGCTCCGCGATCGTTAAGGCCATAGTGGCGATAGGGGACCAGCGTCGCGTGCCGGACTGCATCGGCCGGTTTCACACCGCCGGCCACGAGCCGCTTGAGCATCGAATTGATGTGCCCTTTGTTGATCAAGTCGTTCGGGAAAATGTCGTCGGTCACCAGGCACCAATTGTCGCCGAGTTCGCCGCGGGCCAGGGCAGGGAGAATGGCTTCAAAGTTGAGTGCGCTCGAACCTTCACGTACCTGAACCAACATACCGAGCGCCGCCTTGGCCCGGGCTTCCTCGATCGAGGACGATTCATGATCCGAACGAATCCCGGTGGACGCGTATGCTTGCAACTCCCGACCCGACATGCCGGGTGCGTGGCCATCAATTGCTCGATGACAGTCGGCCGCGGCCTGGATCTTTTCGAGCATTGCAGTTTCACCCGCCAGCACGGCGGGAACGTCCATCACCTCTGCCAAGCCGAGAACCCTTCCACGTGTCATCACTCGCACTCAACAACATGTCGATGCCAGGAATGCCAAGAACGTTGCCGATTTCATGGGAATCGGAAATGATCGCCGTGGTGCCGAGAGGCACAATCAACCGTGCCAGTTCCGCCGGCGTGAGCAACGTGCTTTCGAGATGCATATGCGGATCAATGAAGCCGGGAAGAACAAAGCGACCCGAGATATCAATCGTCTCGCGGGCCTTCCAGTCGTACGGCCCAACCGCCGCGATCCAACCATCGACGATCGCGACATTCGCCGGCTCGATCCGCTGCGTGAAGACGTTGACGATCTGGCCGCCCTTCAGCACGAGATCGGCGGGCTCCTGCCCGAGGGCGACTTGAATGCGTCGGCGAAGTCGTTGAACGTCGTCCATCGTTGGCTCTCTCAGAGTTTCCAACAAGCAAAACCATTGAACCACAGAGACACA
>JAIOQJ010000287.1 GCA_021413475.1 Planctomycetota bacterium
GCTGACGCGTACCGGCTCACCTATATTTCGTTCCGTTGTTTCAGAGCCTTCTCAACCGCCTCTCGAAGTTCATGATCGACGAACGGCTTTAGCACATACCCACCGGGCTGAGTGACTTTCGCTCGGTTTACGATGTCGCTGTTGGAATAAGCCGTCAAGTAGACCACGGGAATATTGGAGCGTTCCCGGATGATCCGGGCCGCTTCGACGCCGTCCATTTCGCCTTCGAGGGAAATGTCCATCAGGACCAGGTCAGGCTGCTGGGCAATGGCGTTCGCCACGGCGTCTTCTCCCGAGGCAACCACTTCAAGGACGAGATATCCCATTCTTACCAAGCTACACTGGAGATTCATCGCCACGATCCGCTCATCCTCGGCAATCAGGATTCGAGCGGGCGAGGAGTGCTCAATGGAACTCGGTTCGGCAGGAGTCTTCATTTCTGAGTCGCTTTCTTGGCCTTATCACGCATCGCCGGGAATGTAATCTGAACACTCGTGCCTTGCGTTCGGTCGATTTTCACCACCCCGTGCAACTGCTCCGTCAAGGCGGCAACCAACCGCAAGCCGAAAGTTTTGGAGTTCCGCAGGGTGATTTCCTCGGCCAGGCCGACGCCGTCATCTTGAACGGTGAGAATCACATCGTCGCCTGTTTGGACGAGACTTAGCCACACGTTGCCTTCCCGCTGGTTCGGGAACGCGTATTTCAGGCAGTTTGATACCAATTCGTTGACCAGTAAGCCGCAGGGCACGGCCGAATCGATGCTCAAATGCACCGGTTCCAGATCGAGTTCGAAGTGGATCATGCCGGTATCCACGCGATAGGTGCTAGATAGATACCCGACGAGGTCGCCGAGGTAGTTGGCGAAATCGATATTGGCGAGTGTTTCGGACTGATACAGCCGTTCGTGAACCAAGGCCATTGACCGGACCCGGTTTTGGCTTTCGCGGAACATCTCCACGGTGGCGGGATCCTTGGAATACTGCGACTGCAAATCGAGCAGACTGGAGATTACCTGCAGATTGTTTTTGACACGATGGTGGATTTCCCGCAGCAGTACCTGCTTTTCCTCCAAAGACGCGAGCATTCGCTCTTCGGTCAGTTTTCGTTCGGTAATATCCTGAACATGAGCGATGCAATAAAGCGGTTTGCCTTGGGTATCTCGAACGATACTACCATTTAAAATGATCCAGACAATATGGCCGTCCTTATGAAAATAGCGCTTTTCTATTTGATAATTGGAGATTTCGCCCGCCAATAGTTTGCGAGCATATTGTAGGTCAGGTTCGAGATCCTCGGGATGCGTGATGGCCTGAAACGTTGTCGCCAGCAGTTCTTCCGACGTGCGTCCGACGATGCGGCACAAGGCGGAATTCACCTTGAGCCAACGCCCATCCACGCTTAGGAGCGCCATGCCGTTGGACGTATGCTCGAACGCATTTTGAAATCGCTCGCGGCTTTCCCGCAATTCTTCGTCGGCCTGCCGGCGGGCGGTCACGTCCCGAAAGACTGCCACGCCGCCTTCGAGCACGCCCAGTTCGCTGAAAATCGGTCTGCCGGTGACGATAATGTAACGTCCTTCCGGATGTCGAGGGTTTCGAACAAAAAGTTCGCAATCGTTTGCAACTTCTCCAAGTAGAGCCCGATAGAGTGGAAGTTTCTCGACGGGACATGGTTGTTTCGTCGTGGGATCGAACAAGCCGTAAGTATCGCTCCATTCGGTGGCGTGAATTTCCTTCAAGCCAAGACCCAGAATATGCTCCGCTTCCTTGTTGAAGATCGTAAGTGTGCCGTCTCGATCCGCCACGGCAACGCCTTCTCCCATGCTTTGCAAGATCGAATTCATGACTCGCGATTGGTTTCGAAATGCCGCTTCCGAAGCGGCCAACGCGCCGGATCGTTCCTCGGCCGCTACCGTTCGTTCGATCACTTTCTGTTCCAAGGTGGCATTCAATTCTCGGAGCTGCGATTCCGCTCGCTTCCGATCGTCGATGTCCGTATTGGTTCCAATCCATTTCCTGGGTCCCGTTCCGCTTGAGGGAAGAAGCGTCGCCCCGGCCTTGAACCAACGATATGTCTTTGATTTGTCGCGGATGCGAATTTCCGCTTCGTAGGGCTCACCGGTTGCCACCGACCGGTTCCAGCGTTCCGTGGCGATCACGCGATCGTCCGGATTGACGACATCCGCCCAGCCAAAGCCAAGATGCTCCTCTTCGGTCGCTCCAGTATATTCCATCCACTGTCGACTAAAAAATTCGCAATAGCCATCGGACCGGCAGATCCAGATCAACTGCGGCAGGCTATCCATCAATTCACGGACATGGCGATCATTTTGTTTCAGCGTGAGGGCAATTTGGCGGCGCTCCCTATCCGTGCGCTCGATCCAGATTGCGGTCCAAAGGATAAAAACCGTGAACATGGCCACAGTCGAGAGTGCAAATAGAGCGACGCCGAACTCCAAGCCATACCAGCCTTGACGTTGACCCAACAAGCGTAGCCAACCCAAAAAAATGGGCCCGAGGAAAGCGACGGGAAGTAAACGGCGAGCCAGGATGCCGCCTTGCCCGGAACTCGCGAGAAGACCGATCAGGCCCCGATCGGGACAGGCGGCTAACACTCCGAGACTCAGGATGAAAAAACTCGCTGCCGTGTGCAAGGAAATCGACGAGAACGGCGCGACTCGATAGAGATCGTCCACGCCATACAGATAAGCAATAAGCGTCAAGGAGGACCCCAAAAATCCCAATGCGGCCAATCCCTGCGGTATGTAAAAATCGAGGCCGCGATGTAGAAACGCCAAGGCCGTCCCGAGTAGTAAGAAGAATATCGTCGTGGCAAGCGACATCCGGCCCGGCGCCGTGGTCGATTCTGGATCTTCGAATAAAAGTTCGTCGATACCTACTTGAACACCGGCATATTCCAACAAACTCAGAACACTGATAAGAACGACTATCAAGGCAACGAATTTCCCCAAGTGCTTCGAATTCGCTTGCTGCAACAGGAAGAGAGCGAATCCCGCCAAAATGAAGGCGATGCACGTGTTGGGTTTCATGGTCGCCAGGCCAGGGAGAATCGATCGGAGGGCCGCGATATCCAAAATCCAGCCGAGCAGACCGAGGCTTCCCATCAGGGCAACGAACACGCCGCTGGCATGGCAGAAACGAATGCGAAGGCGGTGCAGTCGATCCGGCATCGGTCTCTCTTTCGGGCGAGTTAGGAAGTGGTCGAAGATAAGTTACGCGACTTGGTATTCTCTCATTTTGTGCCAGGTGTGTATAGAATGATCCTTTTGTCTTTTGCCCCAAACGAGTTCACAATCTTGTGTAGGACAGGCTTCCCGGCCTGTCTTTTCCGTGACAGGCCGGGAGGCCTGCCCCACGAGAAAGGCCACCACACATGCTTGCTTTCTCCTTGATCGTCTGCGCATTCGGTCAGGCCGAACCTCCTATGTGGTTGACGGACTATCCGAAGGCTGCGTCGCTCGCCAAGGAGCAGAGGAAAGATCTCCTCATCCATTTCCGAAAAGACGCCACGCTCGAAAAAGCGCTCGAGGCTCCCGAGCTTCGCGAGAAACTGAGTCGTTTCGTCTGCGTAAACTTGCCGATGGATGCGACAATCAACGGCGAAAAGCTAATCCAGAAAGATCCGTTCGCCCCGATGCGGAAAAACCCGGGACTTTGCATCATCAGCCTTCACGACGGAAAGTTGCCCACGCACGACAAAGTGATCTCGGTCCATCCGCTAATCAACGACGACAAGCGGTGGGAACTAGGTATCAAGGAAATCGGCATCATCCTCGATCTGCCGGCAAAGGCGACGCTTACTCAGCGGAGTTTGATTTACGCGTTGACCGTCCATCCCGACGCACCGAAAAGCATACAGGCGATTGCTCATCCCGCATTTCTGGCACACGCCAACACCCACAGCGTTGTGCAGGCGGAAAAGATGGAACTGCATCACGCCGATCTGCCAGCCGTGATCAAGAGACTTGCCGAAGAGGCCGAAGGGGTAAAAGGAGGATCGGAAGTGGTGGCGATGACCAGTGGCGGCGAGCTATTGGACGGGTGCCATACCTGCGTGAAAGCCTGGAAGAACTCCGAACCGCACTGGACGGCGATCATGGCGGAACACAAATACTACGGCTACGACATCGTGAAAGCCGCGAACGGAGCCTGGTACGCGACTGGGATCTTCGGCGACTAAGCAACATCGTGGGGACAAGCTTCCAGCTTGTCCGAAAAGGTGGACAAGCTTCCAGATTGTCCCCACGATCGGCTAACGCAATTTCTGCAAACGAAGCACCTCGCCCAACCACTTCAAATCGTCTTCCTTGAGCTTCAGGGCCGGGTCATTCTGATAGTCGATCTGCGTTGAGAAATTTGCCTGATCGTAGCAGCGTGCGAAGGTGGCTTGCAGGTCGAGCACGGTGTCGCGATCATCGGCCGCTAGTGGAATCTTAAAGCGCGGTAGACGCTTCTGAAGCGTGGTCGTGTAGATCTCGTATCGCTCGGGCTGGGTGGAGCGAGTAACGGTGATCGCGTAATCCCAGGCGGGTAGGCCTTCGCGCGAATAGTCGAGCATCGGTTGGCCATGCAAGACAAGGTCGATTTCGACGACGCTGGCATTCTGCGCGCGTGCCTGTTTCCGCGATTCCAAATACGCCGCCCGTCCTTGCGACCGAGCCTTGTTGATGGGGCTGACCATATCGATTAGCGTGACAAGCCGGTTGTCGGCACGTTGGCGGACCTCGATGAAATCCTCGGTATGTTGCTCGCGGATGATCGATGTGAAAAGCGGTTGTTCGGTAACGTATGAACGCTGGCCGAGCCGGGCTCGATAGCGATCAACGAGCCCGGGCAGCAAAATTTGGTAGAGTGACGACACCAGCTGATGCTGAAACGCCGGCCAGAGCTTGTCGCTCTCCAAATAGGGATCCATTCCTGGTAGGGGGCACGGCATGATGTTGACTCCCGAAGAACTTTTCTCAGCGTAGGACAGCCTACGAACTCTTCCGCCGAGAAAAGGCTGAAACAAATCTCAGCCGCGCACGAACCTCGCGGCATGGACGGGCGTTCCTTGTAATCCTCTCGGGTGATGACATTTTATCCTGCCTCGATATGACTTGACTAGATCTCATCGCCTGAAAATGAGACGAGCACGACGAACCACTTCTTGGGAAGCTCGAAATAAAGTGCGTCGGGCTGGAATGATTGAAAGACAAGAACTCGGAAAATAACGAAAAGAACCGTGCCGTCGCCGTTCATCCACATACTCATCCTGTATGCGACTATTGATCGTTACCCACTATTTTCCGGAACATCGCGGCGGCATCGAGATCATCGCGGGGCATTTGGCACGCCGGCTCGAGAGAAAAGGCATCCAAATCGCCTGGGCGGCTAGCGACGTGAACGCCGCGACTGGTGCCCCCGGTGCCGTGCCGATGCGGACCTGGAATGTGACGGAACAACGTCTCGGTTTTCCCTATCCACTCTGGGCTTCGTCCAGCCTGAGCCGTTTGCGAAAACTCGTCGATTGGTGCGATGTCGTTCACCTGCACGATTGCCTGTACTTCGGCAACGCGCTCGCCTGCCGTTTAGCCCGGAGAATGGGCAAGCCCGTCGTGGTGACGCAACATATTGGCAGCGTGCCATACCGGAACCCGATTCTCCGATTACTCATGCATGTGGGAAACCGCACCGTAGCCCGGCGGGTACTAACCACGGCCGATCGATGTGTCTTCTATAGCACACGGGTTCGTGACTTTTTCGCGAATTTCGTGCAGTTTCGATTCCCTCCCCTCTATTTGCCCAATGGGGTAGATGTCGGGCTCTATCAGCCGGCTTCCCTTTCCGAACAGCATGCCATCCGGCAACGGCTGGGCTGGCCAATTGATCGGCCGGTTCTGTTATTCGTCGGCCGCTTCGTCGAGAAAAAGGGACTCCCCGCTCTTCGAGAAGCCGCCCGCCAACTGCCGGAGTGCGAGTTCGTCTTCGCCGGCTGGGGGCCAATCGACCCGCAATCGTGGGGGCTGGCGAACGTCCACTGCACCGGTTCACTTTCTTCAGCCGAACTGGTCCCGCTCTATCAGTCGGCCGATTTGCTCGTACTCCCGTCCGTGGGCGAAGGCTTCCCGCTGGTGATTCAGGAAGCGGCCGCATGCGGAACGCCCGCACTCATTTCACGCGAGACGGCCGAGGGGCACGAGGATGTGCTCACATTCACTGCCGTTTCCGATCCGGACGGGGCGAGCGTCACCACGAAATTGCGTGAGATTTTGAACCAGCCCGAGGAACTGCTGAAGCGGCGCGATCTGGCGGCACGCCATGCCCATCAATTCTGGAATTGGGACGAGGTGGCGGAGAAGTATCGGAAGATATTCGAAGAAGTCAGCCGATCAAAACCGTCGGACAACCAAGAATGATCGAGCCGCCATGACCTGTCGCGTCCCCCAAGCGTGCCGCGGGCATGCCGCCGATCATCGTCGTCGGCGAGCCTGCGGAGATCGCGTCGACCGGCCCCACGCAGGTGGCCTGATCACCCGACCTCGCCGCGGGCATCCCGCCGATCAAGACCGTCGGGCAACCCGGCGGCAAAATGGGCCCGCCGACGTGCGGCACTACCCCCGTCACCATCGGACAGGCGTGCATATCGGAAGCGCGTGCGGCTGGCTGTCCCATCGATGAATCCTCGTAAACGTGTTTTCTTAGTAGGACGGCCTTCCTTGGCCGTCTTCTTCATTTCACCGGTACGTCACGCTTCGCCGTCCAGAAAATCGCATTCACCAGCATCCGCTTGAAGCTGTCTTCCTTGAAATCATCCGGATGGCCCAGCGACGTGTAGAACACGCGGCCGCCCTTGTTCTCGCGCACCCACGTGATCGGCTCGGTATGATCTGGTATCGAACCGGTCATCAAGAGCGTAACGTCCTTGTTGATGTCCGGATTCAGGTACAGGCTACCCGTGGATGCCCAAGGCTTCACGCCCTGAAGAATCGGATGCTCTTTTCCTTTGTCGGCAATCTTGATCTCGCACTTCGGGCCGTCTTTGTAATGGTTCTTGTAGTTGCCGCCCAGAACTTCCTTATCCATTGCGAGCCAATTCTGGAAGCCATGACTGGCGGTACGAATCGCCACGATCGGCTTGCCGGAGGTCGCGTACTTCTTGATCCGCTCGAGTTGCTCGCCTTTCACGGTGAGTCGGCGAGTGAAGAAAACGGCGACGTCGCAGGTTTCCAGTCCTTCGAGGCCTGGAATATCATCATCCGCTTTGCGGAAGGCGCGGCTGCATTCCACCGGATAGTTCGCTTCCAGATACTTCTGGAACGCGGCGAGCGAGTCATCCGATTTGTATTCGAGCGAGCCCGAGATCAGCAGCACCTTCAGCTTCTTTGGGCCGGGTTCCGCCTTCTTCTTAGCCGGCACTTCCATTTGCATGAAGGCAAACAGGTCGCGAACGTCTTGATCCTGGAAGGGATCGAGGATCTTCTCGGGCATCAGCGACGTCGACGAGGGGATCATCTCCTCGATCGACGCCTTGGCGATCGGCGTCTTCTGCACCTGGTCGTTTACGACATTCAGAACTGTCAGTGATTCCGCCGTCGATTCGCCGACCAGGCCCGTCACTTTACGGCCGTCGAGCAAAGTAATCGAATACGAGAGAAACTCCTGCCGGATATGGGCCGATGGATCGATGATCTGCGCGAGGATATATGCCCGATTCTTACGGTCGGCCGTCGTCAGATCGGGGCCGACTTTGCCGCCTTCGTTGAAGAGAGTATGGCAGACCGCGCAACTTTTCGTGTAAAGCAATTTGCCGCGCACCGCGTCACCAGGCCCACGGCCGAGCGTCGCGTTCAACCAGGAAATCCGAGCCTGCTTCTCGCCGGGCGTCGCGGCTCCGATCTTGCCCCAGTTCTTTTCAACGATCTTGGTGATCGCCGGATCGTTGAATGCCACCACCGGCCGAAGCTGTTCGATGGGGATCTCCTTCGGTTCGACGGCCTTCTTCTCGACAAGTTGCAGGAGAGCAAGTGCGCTCTCCGCGCGCGATAGCAACGCGGTCTGGGCCTGTTGGCGGAGCTTGCCCGCCAGTTTGGGGAACGTCGCCAGCAGCGTCGCGGATACTTTCGGATCGGAATAGCCTTGCAGAGCGGTCAAGGCACCCAGGCGCAAGGCATCGGTTTTGCCGGTTTGGAAGACATCGAGGAAGAGGGGCAGGGCGTCGGCCTTGCGAAGTTCGGCAACCAGTTCCATTTTCTTGAGCCGTTCGGTATCGGAAAGCGATGCGTTTTCCGCGTTTTTGAGCGCATTCAAATAAGCTGCTTCGTCACCGAGGCGGATCATGAGACGTTCGAATTCCGGATTCTTTGCCTGTTCCGCCGCTCGCTCGGCAAGCGGCTTGATCAGAACTGCGGGAACGCTGTTCAACCGCCGACCTTCCAGGCCCTTCGCCATGCCGTTGATAACCAGCGAGCGCTCGAAGGGATCGGGAAGGTTCTTCAGCAGATCGGCCGCACCCTTATAGCCGTCGTCGCTATTCTCGGCGATGTAGCGGCGGGCGAGTCGTTCCAGCAGCACATCGCGGACCATCGGCGATTGCCAGAAACCCCGGCGGACGCCCATGTCGCCGAAGAGCAGATGGATCAAGTGGGGTTGGTGCGAGATCGCCTTGTCTTCAACGGCCCACCAAAGCAGCAACGGAATATGCGGGTCCTTGGCATCCTCGGAGCGGTAGAAAAGTTCAAGCATAAGCGCCAACGAGTCTTCGCCCGGTAAACGCTTCGCGGTACACGCTAACTGGCTGCGCACGATCGGCGAATCGTCGGTCTTTGCCAATTCCATCAAGCGATGCCAATCCGTGTCCGAGATTTTCCGCTCGTCGCCGATGACACGAACCGCCCAGGAGCGCACGTGTTCGTTCGGATGCTTCAATGCCCGCTCGATGAGTGCCTCGGACATGCCTCCCGTCAAATAGAGAGTCCAGAACGCTTCCAACGCGGGATGCCCTTTTTCATTCTCGAACATTGACCGGAGGGCATTGAACGTTTCCTGATTGATGCCCAACGGCTTTTCCGTCAGCAATCGCCGGGCCTCGTTTCGCCACCATTTGTTCGGGTGTTTCAAGAGTTCAACGAGTTCCCGTGCGGTTTTCTTGCTTAGATCGAACGACTCGACCGCTTTCGTTCCCTTGTACTCGACCTTGTAAATCCGTCCGTTAGTCTTGTCCCAGCTATCGATGGGGTCGAGGTGGGCGGCACGTTTGTCGTACCAGTCGACGACATAGACCGAACCGTCGGGCCCTTGGAAGCAATCAATCGGTCGGAACCAGGGATCGTTGGCGACGAGGAAGTCGCCGCCGTGCTCGGCCGTGAAACTCGAACCCTTTGGCGTCATCTTGTGCCAGTACAGGGCGCTCGAAAGCAGATTCCCCGCGATGTACTGATCGTGGTATTCCTTCGGATACGCGTCGGCCTGATAGACGACGCCGCCGCAGGTGACGTGGCCGCCCTTGAACTTGGTGTAGGGCACGTGCTCGAAATAGCCGTAGGTGTGCGGATTGTGCAACGGCCCGTGCTTGCTGAAACCCTTGACGTAGTAGGCCCCCTGCACCTGATGCAGCATCGCCCGACTACCGTAATTGGTGCCGGCGATGACCTGGCCGTTCTTGTCGAAGTCCAGCCCGAAGGTGTTGCCGCCGCCTTCGGAGAAGAGTTCGAATTGTTTGGTCCGCGGATGATAGCGCCAGATCCCCTGTTGAAACTCAATCACTTCCGGCGGCCCGGAGTTCGCAATCACTGGCTTCTTGTACGCGGGATTCTTAATCTTGCAGGTGCTGGTGCTGCCGGCCGCTCCGTAGAGCCAGCCATCGGGACCCCATTGCAAGCTATTGGCAACGCTGTGCGTGTCGTCAAAGCCAAAGCCGGTCAGCAGCACGTCGGGATCGCCGTCCGGAATGTCGTCCTTGTTCTTATCGGCATAGAAAAGCAGGTACGGCGACTGCAGCACATAGACGCCGCCGTTGCCGAGGCAGAAACCAGAGGCCAGGTTCAGATCCTTGAGGAAATCCTTCGATTTCTGAAAACGGCCGTTCGCGTCCGGGTCGTAGCAGATGGTGAGCCGATCAACGCCCTTGGTCCCCTTCGGCGGCGGCTCGGGCACGCGATCCCAGATCGTGCGCAGATACTGATCCTGTTTCAACGCTTTCAGCCCGGCCGGGTTTGGATACTGCAAGTATTGCAGCACCCACATCCGCCCGCGTTCGTCGAACGAAACGCTCAACGGTTGCCGAATCATCGGCTCGCACGCGGCAATCTTTACGGTAAAGCCATCGGGCACCGTCATCCGTTTGACCGCTTCCTCAGGGGTGAAACCCTGGCCAAACGCGAGCGAAGGAAGGAGAAACATCAAAAAGCAAAAGGCACGTTTCATTGGCGGGGTTCCGCACGGGACGAGCGAGGAGGAGATGAAGTGAATGGTAAGAGAGCGGCACGCCGGGAGCAAGCGAGAAGTTACACCACGCTCCCTCCCAAAATCCATCAAACAAGTTTAGCCGCGGGTCGAAGGGTTTCCGGAGACCCGCGCGGACGCTCTCGAAATTCTCGAGGCGACTTCCGCACGCCAGGCACCCAGCCGCGGTAGCGGCGATAGATGTTAGCCCACGGCCCTAGCCGTGGGGAACGAGGCGATCCGAATAAGCAAGCCCCGGTAGGGGCGACACAGCTACGCGGCGATCCATGTATCGCCGCTACCGCGGCTATTGCAATAGGGGCTACTGATTCCCACGGCTAGCGCCGTGGGCTAACGTATGCCGCCGCTACTGCGGCTTTCGTGTGACGCGTTGTCGCTCTGTCGAAATCCTCGCGGCGACTTCCGCACGCCGGGCACCCAGCCGCGGTAGCGGCGATAGATGCTAGCCCACGGCGGAAGCCGTGGGAATGAGACGAGCCGATTTAACAAGCCCCGGTAGGGGCGACACAGATACGCGGCGATCCATGTATCGCCGCTACCGCGGCTATTGCCATGATGGGGTTGATGATTCCCACAGATGGCGCCGTGGTCTACCATATGCCGCCGCTACCGCGGCTTTGGTGTGCCGCATTGCGATCCACGGTGCGCCGAACCGAGCCAGTGGCTGCGAGGATTTCGACAGAGCAACAGATTGGGCGAATGAACAAATACGATTCGGTTTTTGACATCCATGCCTCGATTGGTTAGCCTAATCAGAAACTGGCGCGGCTAAATACAAACCCGCTAATCGAAATAGATGGAATGAATTCCGCCGAATAATCTTTCGGCGGCGGAGGGCTTCCGAAGTGCGGACGCGGCGGGCCAAGCTCAGGCCGGGGATGGTGTTCGCTGTCCCGCGACCAGGCGGCGGAGTCTACCTCCTGCTCTACTTGGCGTCCAACCGATTCGGGGAGGCGTTCGGGCTGACCGCCGGGTGGAATTCAGACACGGTTCTGCCGGCCAACCTGCGTCCGCACCCGCGCCAGTCGCATGTCTACACCGGCTCGGAGTTCGTCGCCTGTGGGCGGTGGCGGCACGTCGGCGATCGCCCGGACCTGTTGGCCGGCTACCCGGCCGAGCCGGAGATTTACCACCACAAGGCGGACAACCCGGACGACCCCGCCATCGGACCGTTTGGGGCGGCTGAGACGGCGGGCGAGCGGCTGCGGACCCTGAGCGAGGCTGAGTTCCGTGCCAGCCCATTGGCGCGCGCCGACTACCGCCAGATCATGCTGGAGGAGCAAGTGGAGGAGGCACTGCGGCGGTGGGAGGGTGAGACCCGGTCGTGAGCCACAGCTACGAGAGCAAAGGCATGCCGAACCGTCTTATGTCCCCTCCGACTTGAATAGAAACAGCAAGAGTTAGTACGGCCGTGCTAACGGCGCATGTCGCTGGTTTGGTTCAGGCCCTTCTGAGTGGAGCGACTTTCATTGACGCAGCGCCGGGGTGATTTACGCAACGGTCGCTCGCTTTTCCAAGCGGCACCAAACAGCCTTGAGAGGTGGGGCGGTACTCCGGGAGCTTACGCAACCCGGCTCGCCTTGCGGCGGACCGCTGTCGCCACGAAGGCGACGCCTCGGAAACCTCGACATCCGACGCTATCTTGGATTTCTACCTCGAAGAGGTTGCATCACGAAGCGAAGGGTTGCCCGGCTTTTCGGGCTACCCTGGGGAGAAACGCGAGCGGACAAGCGGCCGGAACTGCGAATCAAACGGCCCAGTTTTCGACTGGCAGTCCGTCAATCGCGGAGAAATCGCTATCGGCGGTTACGACGGTGCAATTGCCAAGGGCGAATGCAATCGCAGCGATCTGAATGTCGATCTGCTGCATCGGTCGGCCAATACGACGAAGTTCCGCCGAGATCTTGCCGTACATTTCCGCCGCGGTCTTTTCATAGGGCCAAACAAGAAGTTTCGGCAGCATGATGCGCAGCCGTTTCGCATTCCGATCTCTGGTGGCACTATATTCGACACCATCCCAAAGCTCGCCGAGGACGGGAGAGCAAATGCCAATACGATTTCCACGGAGAGCTTCGTCGCAAACACGCTGAAAAACCCCGCGGCGTTTGGCAACATAATGCCCGGCGATACCTGTGTCGAGGAGGTAGCGTTTCATTCTCCTGGCGCCTCAAGATCTTTATTCATGTTCGCAATGGTGTATTCTTTTACCTTTTGCCGCCAGGCATTCAAACCTGCTTCTTCTTCGGGGGTAAACTCCAGCGGTTCCATTTCGTTCCAACTCTGCACGAGTGCCGCGATGCCTTCGGGAGTGGTTGGCCAATCTTCTTCTCGCATTCCACTCAACTCATCCGCCCGGACCGGCTCGATGCGCACGTTCGTCCCCTCCGGCCAATCGGCCGGCGCTTCCGTGTTGACGCGGCCGTTGTGGACGACCGCTTCGAGTGTCGGTGTGGTCATTTGCATCGACTCCGTGGATTCAACTAGTCGCCTTCATTGAATGGTAAATCACCATTCGAGTTAGAGCAAGCGGATTGCCAAGGTCCAGAGTTCCATTCTAAAACTTGCCTTCACAACATCACGGTTTGTAGGTTAACTCGTAGGTATCACGCTCATTTCATTCGAAGGATTCACAATGAATATCACTACGCTCCTCCTCACCACCCTCTTCGCCGCCGCGGCTGATAAAGAGCCGGCCAAGGAGTCCGAGAACTTCTACCGTGCCGCACGCCTGGGCGACTGGATCGAATGGAAATCGGGAAGCGAAAAGAGCCCGGTTATCATGCGGCATTCCGTGATCGCCAAGAGCGACAAAGAGTTGACTATCCGGATCGATCAGAACGTTGATGGAAAGGCGGCGAAGGCAATTGAGTACAAGGTCGACTTGGTCGGACCTTGGCCGCCCGTGATGCCGCCCAATCCCGATCTGGTGACCAAGCGCGAAGAACTCGGTTCCGGCACCGAGACACTGACGATCGGCGACAAGAAATACGATTGCAAATGGGTAAAGACGAAATCGACCTTCATCTCCACGTTTCAGAAGAAAGAGACCACGACGGTCACGATCTCGAAGACTTGGACCTGCAAGGACGTTCCATTAGGCGGGTCGGTGCGAGCCGAAACCGAAATCAACGGAAAAGTGCATACGACGGAGATTTCAGGATTCGGCAGAGGCAAGTGAGACCTCACCGCGAACGACGCCGTTCCTCGATCTTGTCGCCCTTCTGAATCAGCACCACATCGGCCATGCCAAGGAACAACCCGGTGCCCGCGACGCCGGGGATGTCTTGAATCGCGAGTTCCATCTCGCGTGGTTTGACGAGCGGCGCGATCTTGCAATCGAGCAGGTAGTTGCCGTTATCGGTAATGAAGGTTTTTCCGTCGGCCGTCCGAAGGACCGGTATACACCCCAAGGCCGTCAATCGACGACGAGCGGTGTCCAGGGCGAACGGCACCACCTCCACCGGCAACTTGCCGCGCGAACCGAGTACTGCCACTTCTTTCTCGTCTCCGACCAAAACGACAAACTGCTTGGCCGCTGCGGCGACGACTTTTTCACGGAGCAACGCACCGCCGTAGCCTTTAATCAAATTGCACTGAGGATCGACCTCGTCCGCCCCGTCCACGGCAACGTCGATCGACTCGACCTCGGCGAAATTCGTCAATGGAATGCCAAGCTTGGTTGCGAGATCGGCGGAGACTTGCGAAGTCGGTATGCCGCGCACACGTAGACCTGCTTTGACCTTCGCGCCCAACGCGTGGATAAATGCGGTCGAGGCCTTGCCGGTGCCAAGACCCACGATCGCGCCGTCGGGGATCAACTCAAGCGCACGTTCGGAAATGTCGGCGGCCATTGGTTTCTCCTCCGATTGAGTTAGAACGGTGAATAGAGCAAAGACGGTTGAACCACAGAGAAGACGAGAACATCAGCAAGGTCGTATTTCTTCTCTGTGCCTCTGTGGTTCAATCGTCATACCTTTACACATGAATCGCCTTGCCGAGCCATGCCATCCGTGCCGCTTCGCCAACGGATTCGGAAAGCGTCGGGTGGCCGTGAACGATGCGGGCGATGTCCTCGGCACTTCCCTTGAACTCCATGATCGTCACGCACTCGGCAATCAGATCGGAAGCGCGCGGTCCGAAGATATGCACGCCGAGTACGCGGTCCGTCTCGGCGTCGGCGATGATTTTGACCAGCCCTTCACTCTCATCCATGCACTTGGCCCGGCCGCTGGCGGAGAACGGGAACTTGCCGACGCGATACTCACGGCCGGATTCCTTCACCTGCTCCTCGGTCTGGCCGACGCTTGCCACCTCGGGCCAGATGTAAATCACGCTGGGAATCGTGGCGTGATTCACATGGGCGTAGTTCCCCGCTAGCGATTCCGCGAAGGCGATCCCCTCTTCCGAGGCCTTGTGCGCCAACATCGGGCCGTCGATCAGATCGCCGATGGCGTAGATTCCCTTCACGCTGGTTTCGAATTTGTCGTTGACCGAGATCTTTCCGGTCTTCTCGTGCGTCTTCACACCGAGCGTATCGAGGCCGAGGCCGGCGATGCTCGGCTTTCGGCCGACGGCGACGAGGACCTTGTCGGCCTGGAAAGTCGCGTTGCCGCTGCTCGCCTCGGTCTGCACCGTGACCTTGCCGCCCTCGATTTTCGCACCGGTAACCTTGGTGCTCAAATGAAATTCCATCCCTTGTTTGGCGAGGGATTTTTGAACCAGCCCGGCAATTTCGGTATCGGTCAACGGCAGGATCCGCGGCAGGAATTCGAGCACCGTGACCTTGGAACCCAGGCGAGCCCAGACCGAGCCGAGTTCCAGGCCGATGTAGCCGCCGCCCACGACGATCAGTTTCGGCGGTACCGCATCGAAGCTAAGAGCTTCCGTGGAACTGACGATCTGCTTGCCATCGAGCGGCAGTGACGGCAACGTCGCCACCTCGCTGCCGGCGGCCAGGAGAATCGCGCCCGCTTCGAGCACCGATTTCGTCCCATCCGCGGCCGTCACCTCGACCTTGCCGGGAGCGAGTAATTTGGCCGTGCCGTGGATCGTCGCGATCTTGGTCTTGCGCCGCAAAAAGCCGATGCCGTCGGTGAGCGACTTCACCACGTGGTCTTTGCGCTTCATCATGGCCGCGACGTCGAGAGCGACCTTGCCGACAGAGATGCCGTGCTTCGCCAGCCGATGATTGGTGATCTCGAAGAGTTCACTCGAATCGAGCAGGGCCTTGCTCGGAATGCAGCCGACGTTCAAGCACGTGCCGCCGAGCGGGCCGCGTTTGTCGATGCAAACGACGCTTTTGCCGAGTTGGGCGGCACGAATCGCGGCCACGTAACCGCCCGGGCCGGCACCGATCACGATCAGGTCATTAGGCTGTGGCATGGGTTCTTTTCAATTTGGATGGATGCTATGGCGAGCCGGCTCGCGTGA
>JAIOQJ010000288.1 GCA_021413475.1 Planctomycetota bacterium
TTCATCCGCCACGTGTTCCGCTTCTTCCTCGGACGCAATGAGACGCCCGGCGACGCGGTCTCGCTGCAAGAAGCCGAAAAAGCCTATCTGGACTGCGGCGGCAGTTTCAAGGCGTTGCTCGTCTCGCTGTTTTCTTCCGAATCCTTCCTGTTTCGAACCGTACCCACCAAAGGATCCTAACCATGACGACCAATACCAATATCCGTGCGTGCGATGGTCTGCATCGCCGCGAACTTCTCCAACTGGGCGCCGCAGCTTTCTGCGGATTGACCATGGCTGATTTCTTGCGGGCTGATGCTCGCTCCGCGCTCGATCCATCTTATCGCAAGAGATCGATCGTCAACGTTTGGTTGGCCGGCGGCGCCTCCCATTTGGACACATTCGATATGAAACCAGATGCCCCTGCGGAGTTTCGCGGGGAATTTAGGCCCATCGCGACTCGGGTTCCGGGCGTTCAGATCTGCGAGCATCTCCCGCGCGTCGCCGAGCGGATGGACCGCATGGCCCTGATTCGATCGCTCATGGGAACAGTCGACTCGCACGATGGGGCAATGTGTGCGACGGGCTATCCACCGGGCAACATGAAAAACGTCGGCGGGCGACCGAACATTGGATCTATCGTGGCCAAATTGCTGGGCCCCACGAACGGCAATGTTCCAACGGCCGTCGCCATGATCTCCGGTTATAACCCCAGCGAGCAGGCTTATTTTCGCTCCGCAGGGTTTCTTGGCCGTTCCTTCGATTGTTACACCCCGGACAGCGAAGATGGGCGAGCCAACCTGAAGTCACGCAATATCACTCAGGACCGCCGTAATCTCTTGTCGAGATTCGACACCATCCGCAGAGACATCGATGTCCGTGGCAACATGGATGCGATGGACGCTTACACCCAGCGGGCCGTCCAGTTCGTGACTTCGCGTGAGTTCGCTGATGCGCTCGACATCACTCGCGAACCCCTTGCCGTGAGAAACCGTTATGGCATCGCGTTCGGGACCAGCCCAAAATCGAAATCCACGCTCGGGCTACAGAATGCTCGGTTTCTGATGGCTCGTCGGTTGATCGAATGCGGAGCGCGCTGCGTCAATCTGACCTGGGAAGAGGGGGGCGAACGGCGATGGGACACCCACCGAGACAACTTCAACGCCCTGCGTCATGAGTTATTGCCCTCCTTCGACATCGGCCTCAGTGCTTTTTTCGACGATCTCGAAGCTCGGGGCATGTTGGAAGACGTCCTCGTGCTCGTCTGGGGCGAGTTCGGCCGTACACCGCGCATCAACAAGGATGCGGGACGCGACCATTATGCGCCGGCTGCGTCGGCGATCCTGTTCGGCGGGGGCTTGAACGTGGGCCAAGTGATCGGCAGCACCACCCGGAATGGCGAGGTTCCGAAAGATCGCCCCATCCACTACCAGCAGATGTTCGCCACGCTCTATCGGCACCTCGGCATCGATCCGGCGCAGGCTACGGTGCTGGACCCGAACAATCGGCCGCAGTACCTCATTGATCATACGGATGCGATCCGCGAACTGGTCGGGTGATGCCCGCGACTCGCTTTGCACGACCGCCCACCGAAGGGAACGAGTATGTTCACGATCCGACCGAGCTACTCCGATGGCTGTTCGCGGCGCGCGTTCCTGCGCGTCGGCGCGGCCGGACTTGGCTCGCTCGGCTTGCCTGGGTTGCTCCGTGGGAACCCGGCTTGCGACAAGCCGTGGGTGCGGGGCAAGTCAGTCGTGTGGCTTTGGCTCGGCGGCGGCCCGCCCCAGGCCGAAACCTGGGACCCGAAGCCCGATGCGCCGGACTCCGTGCGGACGATGTTCGGGACGATCAGGACTTCGCTGCCCGAGGTGACGTTCGGCAGCCACTTTCCCAAGCTCGCTGAGCGGGCGCAGCGGCTGGCCATCGTGCGCTCGTTTCAGACCCCGTGCAAGGACCACCAGGATAACTGGGTTCGGACGATGCTGACCGGCTCCGAAGCGAAACTGTCACCACCGAGCGTCGGGTCGGTTTACTCCTTTTTGCGCGGGACGAACCACCCCGGGACAGGGGTGCCAAGCTACATCGTGCTCGACAGCGGCAACAACAAGGAGTTCCTGCAAGAGCATTTCCTCCGCGGGAATACCGCCGGCGATCTGCCCGAGGCCTACGCCGCGTTCAATCCGGCGGGCGTCATCCTTCCGGCGTCAAAGCCGACTGGACCGCAACGAAAGCCAGACGGCGAGGTCACGTTCTCGCCTCTGCTGAACAGCATGGAGCTTCGGCTACCGGCTGACCGCTGGGACGACCGCCGTGCGTTGCTTCGTCAGTTCGACCCGGCTGCCCACAAGTTAGAGTCCGACCCGGCTCTCGCCACCCACGAAGCGTACCGCGATCAAGCGTACTTGGTGCTCAAGGGGAGCGTCGCGGAGGCGTTTCGGCTTGACCGCGAGGACCCGAAGACGATCTCCCGGTACGACACGAGCAACATCACCCTCACCTGCCCGAACTTTCTCAAGCTGCCGGACTTTCCGCGGCGCCCCTCGATGCTCGGGCGGCAGATGCTGATGGCCAGGCGGCTGTGTGAGGCCGGGGCCGGACTGGTGATGGTCGAGAACTGTGGGTGGGACTTTCACGGGGGTGACGGGCTGAATCCCCCTCAGAAAGCCGGCCTGGAAGGGTTCGGGCCGTCGCTCGACCGGGCCGTGTCCGCTTTTCTCGATGATGTGAATGAGCGCGGACTGGAAGATCGCATCTTGCTGGTCGTCTGCGGGGAGATGGGGCGTACACCGAAGATCAACCTGAAGGGCGGTCGCGACCACTGGCCCACGCTCGCCCCACTGTTACTCGCCGGCGGCGGGTTCAAGATGGGCCAGGTGATCGGCAAGTCGGACGCGCAGGCCGGCCGCCCGGTAACGACGCCAGTGACACCCGCCGACCTTGCTTCCACCGTGCTGCAAACGCTCCTCGACCCTACGAAGCTTCGGCTCTTCCCGAACATCCGTGCGGATCTGCTGCGCCGCATCGAACAAGGGCAGCCGATCCCCGGACTCGTGTGATACCAACCAGAAAAGAACCATGAACACCAAACATCAAACTCTCAACATGTTCACACCCGACCAACTCGACCGCCGCTCCGTCCTCAAGGGCGTCACTCTCGGCGCGGGGGCCGTCGTACTCCAGCCGTTCCTGAATGGGCTGGCGGCAGAAGCAAGGGGTGAAGCGCCGCCGAAGCGGGTCGTCTTCTTCATGGAAAGCAACGGTCTGTACCCGTACCATGTTCAACCCAAGGGGGTGGACGCGAAGAAGGTGGAACGGCTAATCGACCTGCCGCTCGCTGATCTGGAATTGCAGGAAGCGATCGAACCGCTGACGCCGTTCAAGAGTCGCCTGGGTCTCATCCAAAAACTCTCGCACAAGATCAGCGGCGGAGGCGATCACGGCAAGGGCTATGGCGGTCTCGGCTGTTTCAATTGGCGGCGTGGCATCGCTGGTCAAACCATTGACCACGCTCTCGCCTCGGCCCAGCCGAACATCATTCCGGTGCTCGGACTGGGCGTGCCGCCTTCCGCGGGTGCAGCGTTCGTCAACTCGGTCTCGGCCAGTGCTCCGCGCCGACCGACCCCGATGATCTGTCAACCGGACCTGGCTTTCCGAACGCTCTTCGGCAGCGTGGCGGAGGGGGACGCAGCCCGTGCTTTTCAGGCCAGGAACAAACTGCTCGACTGGTGCCGCACCGACATCAAGCGTGTTCGGGATGAGCTGCCGGCGATGGACCGAGAGAAGCTCGATGTCTACCTGGACACCTTCGAGCAGATGCGTTCCCGCCAAGACCGCGTCAACGAGAACCGCGAACGGCTCCGGACCAATCTGCCGGCGATCAACAAGTTCGATAGCAAACGGACAACGCAGCGATTCGAAGCGCAATGCGCGATTGCCGCCGCTTCTCTCGCGTCCGGTCTAACGAATGTGGTGACGATCGATGCTGCGGGCGGCATCGGCAATTATCACACCTGGACGGAACTCGGTGTCACCAAAGACGGCCATGCGATTGGCCACTCGGCCGAAGCCCCCGACAGCATGAAATTCAGCGTTGCGATTCGCCGCTTCCATGCCGAGCGCGTCGCCGACTTGGCCCGGCGGCTTGACGCGGTGAAAGAAGGCAACGGCACGCTGCTCGACAATACGCTAATCGTCTGGATGAGCGATTCGGGCGAGGGGCATCACGGCTTCTGTGGGGAATGGCCGTTGGTGCTCGTGGGCAACCTCGGCGGTCGGCTGAAGACCGCGGGGCGGTTCTTACAATTCCCGACCTACCAAAGTGCCGGCCATCGCACGATCGCGAACTTCTACCTCGCGCTGCTGCACGCGGTCGGCGACAAGCGAGTGAAGTTCGGCGAGATCGATCCGGCTCTGGAGGGTTTGCGCGATGTCAACCAAGCCGGCCCGCTGACGGAGATTTTGGCGTAACTCACGTTGATTCCGCTGGCTCAATTTGGAGCGACTTATGCGTCTCGCCGTATCCTCGTTGGTCCTACTCGTGGCTTGTCTCATCTATGACTTACAGCTCCAGGCCGCTCCAGAGTCCGGCGGCTCGATCAAGAATAGCGTGGGCATGAAACTCGTGTACATTCCACCCGGCAAATTCCTGATGGGTTCGGCGGAAAACGAACCGGGCCGGGAGTCCCAGGAGGTCCAGCACGCGGTGGAAATCACGAAGGGGTTTTACCTGGGAAAGCACGAGGTCACGGTTGGACAGTTCAAGCAGTTCGTAATGGATACGAACTACCAGACCGATGGCGAGCGTGACGGCAAAGGCGCCTACGGCATCAACGAGGCCGGCAAGATAGAAGAAATGCACGCCAAGTTCACTTGGAAAAGCCCCGGGTTCGAACAGACCGACGATCACCCCGTGGTCGATGTCTCTTGGAACGATGCCAAAGCGTTTTCCAAGTGGCTGAGCGAAAAAGAGGAGAAGACCTATCGTTTGCCGACTGAGGCGGAATGGGAGTATGCGTGTCGCGCCGGCACCAAAACCGCCTACGCACACGGCGAGGCCCCCGAAGGCTTGGCGACGATGGGCAACGGCGCCGACGCGACGGCACGAGCTAAGTACCCCGGCTGGTCGATCGGCATCAAGGCGAAGGACGGTTACACCTTCACAGCGCCGGTGGGCCAATTCAAGGCGAACGCGTTCGGTCTGCACGACATGCATGGCAACGTCTGGGAATGGTGTGAAGATTGGTACGAGCCGAACAGCTACCCCAAAGAAAACCAGATCGACCCGACAGGCCCGACGACGGGAAAAGCCAAGGTGCAACGCGGCGGTGGTTGGTCAAGCGACGCGAAACGTTTGCGATCCGCTGCTCGTGTCGGCCGCGATCATTGATCATTCGGCCTATCGCGGATGTTACCTCGGCTTCCGCGTGGCGTTGGTGCAAGCGCCTGCTGAAACTCCGAAGGAATCGGCCGACGCCAAGAAAAAACCTGCGGGGTTGCGTGTGATGTTCAATGGCAACAGTTGGTTCGGATTCGTGCCGTGGGGCGTCGCCGATTTGGTAAAGGCAGCCGACATCCAAGGGCACAAGGAAGTGAAAGCCGCGAAACCGAACGACTTCAGCCTCATCGAGGCGGGAGGGGTCGATGTCTACGCAAACGGTGTCCATTGGTGGACGGAACCGATTCGTGATGCCGAAAAGATGCTCGAGTCCGGTCTGAAGGCCAATCCGAACTTTCGCGTCTACTACCACGCAGCGTGGCTCGTAGGCGACGGGCGAGCCAAGGAGATCAAGACCAAGGCCGACTACGACGACTCCAAGCTTGCCGACCTGCAAACCGCTCTCGAGAAGACACGCAAGAGCGTGGAAACCCAGGTCGACGAACTCAACAAGAAGTACGGAAAGCCGGTGGTATTCCTCGTGCCGATCGGCGATGCCACCGTGAAACTGCGGGCGCTGGTCCTGGAGGGCAAGTACCCCGGCGTGACGAAACAATCCGACCTCTGGAACGACGCCATGCCGCATGCGGGGGTGCATGTCATGGCCCTCAGCGGCTACTGCCATTTCGCGGCCATCTATCGCGCGTCGCCGGTCGGTTTGACGATTTCAAGGTACAAGGAGTTGACCGACGAGCAACATGCGATCCTGCAGAGGATCGCGTGGGAGATGGTGTCGAAGTATCCGTATGCGGGCGTTGACATAGCCCAAGATCCGAAATCGGCACCCGCCAAGAATGTGCCCGTAGGCCTGCGGGTGATGAGCGGCGGGCACAGTTGGTCGACTGAAAACTCTGCACCGCTCTGCCAGTCGGCCGGCATCACCGGGCACAAGAAAATCAGCGGGCCTGGCATCAACGCCAACGTCATCAAAGACGTAACGCCCTTGCTGGAAAAAGGGGAAATCGACGCCTACGTTTGGCAACACAGTTCGGTGGGACCAGAGTTCCCCAAATTCCTGCCGACCCTCGTGGAACTCGGCCCCAAGCACAATCCCAACTTCCGCGTCATTATGCAGATGCCGTGGCTGGTTCATGATGGGCGGAAGGACGTCAAGTTGCCCGAGGAGTACGAAAAAACGGACCTCGCGGAATATCAAACCAAGATGGAACCGTACCGCAAACAGCAGGAAGCGTATGTGGACGAAGTCAACGCCAAGGCCGGCAAGCGAGTCGTCTTCCTCGTGCCGCTCGGCGACGGAATGCTGGAGGTGCGGAAGATGATCGTGGCCGGGAAGTTCCCCGGCGTGACAAAACAATCGGCCTCCGATGGACATTCTGTGCTGAGGGGCGACCACATGCCGCACCAAGGCCTACTTGGTTTGCGCTTAGGAACTTACATGCACTTTGCGGCCCTGTATCGGATGTCCCCAGAAGGGCTCAAGTTTCCGGGTAAAGACGGTGATGGATTGACCGACGCCCAGCGGGCGATCCTCCAGAAACTCGCCTGGGACATGGTCTCGAAATACCCCAACGCAGGCATTGCAAAGTATGAAAAGCTCCGGCCGGCGAAGGAAGTCCCGAAACCTGCCCCGAACACAGGCGTTCCCGCGTCCGCAGCGCCCGAAGCTTTGAAGGGATGGAAGGCGACGCCGAATCTGCCCCATGACACGGTGGTCGCCAATTATAACGACTACATTGACAAGCTGCCGAAGACGGAACGGCCCGGCGTCGCGGACGTGAAGTACTACATCGATGATGCTGCCCGAAATGCCGTCGCGGTGGTCATCAATTTGGGCGACAAACAGTGGACCCACCTACTCGTCTACGACAAGCAGAACAAGCGAACCGGCGTGACGAAATTCGTTGCCAACAAGCCCGCTGACGAGCCGAAGGCTGCACCCGCCCAGAAGCAACCAGCGGGCCTCCGGGTCGCCTACACCTTGATGTCCAACGGGGCGGAGATGGAAGCGATCGTGGAGGCAGCGAACATCTCCGGGCACAAGGCGACGGACGCACCATACTTCGGCACATGGCACGGCTTCGTGAAAGGGGGCAAAGGAGGGATTCCGGAGAAGGCGCAGAAACAGATTGCCAGCGGTGGCATCGACGCGCTCACGGTTGCGACGTGGACCTGGGCCCCGAACGAGGAAGCCTGGAATAAGCACGTCGGCCTCGACTCCGCCCTCGCAGGGGTTGCGGAGCTGGGCCTCGAGAAGAACCCGAACTTTCGCCTCTGCTGGCGAGCCTTCCTTAAACCCGCCACGATCAAGAAGGGCGACATGGTCGTCCCCGATTTCGTCCTGACCCGGAAGACGCTCGAGAAAGAAACGAAGGATCTGGAAGCCCATGTCGATGTCGTCAACAAGAAGCACGGCAAGCGGGTCGTCCTGATCGTACCCCACGCCCAGGCCGGGCTCGCACTCGTCGACGTGGTCACTGCGGGCAAATTCCCCGGTGTCTCGGACCCGGCCTGCCTGTGGATGAAAGAAGAGGCGTTCAACATGAACGTCCACCGGCACCTGCGAGCGATGGCCGCCTACTGTGACTTCGCCGTAATCTATGGCGTCTCGCCGGAGGGCCTCAAGCCGTCGTTCAAGGGCATCACCTACAAGTCCAAGGGCGGGGCCGAACACTCGATGGAGGGCATCACCAACGAGCAGCACGCGATTTTGCAGAAGATCGCGTGGGAAACCGTGTCGCAATACCCCTACGCCGGGGCCATTAGATAATCGAGTTTTTTGAACAGGCAGGGATTTCGACGCGGGATTCCAGTCGGTTCGGCTAAATCAAGGTGTGGTGTTTCGGCGTATAGCTGAGCTATAGCAACCACTAGGTTGAACAAATGCCTGAATGTCTTAAGTGACGCTGCTGCAAATAGATCCGTTGCGGAGACTGAAAATGTTCGCGTGTCGTATCGCACCATTCGTCCTGACTCTGTCCGCTGTCGTCGCGCCGACGCGGGCCGACGCCGAGGACAGTCGACTGCGCGACACAATCGATCGCGAGATCAAGGCGGGCTGGGCCAAAGAAAAAATCGCGCACCCGGAGCGATCAGCGGATTCGGTGTTTCTCCGGAGAGTTTATCTTGACCTCGTTGGCATGATTCCCACCTACGACGAAACCACGGCGTTTCTCAAAGACACCGACACAAAGAAGCGCGAGAAGCTCATTGACAGGCTGCTGGCGGATCCGCGTTACGCCCGACAGCAATCCCATGTGTGGGATCTTGCCATGCTGGGGCGCAATCGCAAACTTGTGGAAGGTACGGTTGGTCATCGCAACCGAGAAAGGTTTCGCCAATGGCTGGCGAAACAGTTTGAGGCGAACGAACCGTACGACCGAATCGCCGCCAAAATTCTCCAGGCCGAGGAAGACGGTTCGCAACTCTATTTTGCCGTGAACAACAACACGGACGAGATGGTCACGTCGGTCTCGCGTTTTTTCCTAGCCACGCAAATTCAGTGTGCCAAGTGCCACGATCACCCGTTCGAGCCGTGGACGCAGAAGGACTACCACGGCATGGCCAGCTTTTTCGTGCGCACCATGGTCGTGGAAGTTCCGGGAAAGCCCGAGGTCACGAATCAGATAGGCAAGCAATATCTCGTTGGCGAAAAGACCATTGGCGAAGCATTGTTCTCGACCGAAGAAAAGGATCAGAAGACCGGGAAGAAACAATCCATCCCCATCAAGCCAAAGTTCCTCAGTGGCGCGGAGTTGAAGGAACCGGTGCCGGCGAAGGATTTCGTCGAACCGAAGCTGAAGCCCAACGAACTGCCGCCGAAGCCGGCCTTTTCGCGACGCGAGAAGTTCATTGGCTGGATGACCGCGATGGACAACCCGTTCTTCGCCAAGGCGGCGACCAATCGCGTGTGGGCCCAATTCATGGGGCAAGGCTTCGTGCATCCGGTTGACGACTTCAACGCGTCCAACAAGCCCAGCCTGCCGGACTTACTCAAGGCGATCGAGATCGAGCTCGTCGACCACAAGTTTGATCTTAAGTGGCTCATTCGCGAAATCGTCAACAGCGAGACGTATCAAGCAGAGGATATCGGCCCAGTAACAGACGCATTTCCAAAGTTTTACGAACGGTCGCGGATTCGGCCTCTGAGCGTCGAGGAGTTGACGGCATCGCTCCAAATTGCCACGGGGCTTGGCACCGATTCGGCGCTCAAAACCGAGCCGAACCCCCAGATGTTGCAGTACCTGGGCGAGCCGACGGATGGCCAGGGTAGGTTTCAAGGGAGCTTGTCTGAACATCTTTTCCTTCACAACGGCGACCAGTTCCGAGCCATGTGCCGGCCCAACAAAGGCAACTTGCCGGAGAAGTTGCTCAATGGCCCCGAAGACTGGAACGCGAAGGTCGAGCGCATGTTTCTGTCGGTGTTGAGCCGACCGGCGACCAGCGAGGAAAAGGAGCGATTTGTCAAGTATCTCAGCGCGGACACGAAGGACGCGAAGCTGGCGTCGCAGCGCATGGAAGACGCGATGTGGGTGCTGGTGTCGTGCTCGGAGTTTCGATTCAATCGGTAATCAGGCCACGGAGTAGCAAATGAATATGAACTTCCAGGCGGGCACCTGCAACACGGGGCACCACATAAGCCGCCGCTCGTTGATGAAGGGACTCCTCACCACGGCCGGCGGCTATGCCGTCGCGAACTGGGGCGCTCTCACGCACTCGCAGTCGCTCGCCGCGGAAGCGAAGCGGTCGGGGAAGCGCTGCATCATGCTGTACATGGAAGGCGGCGTCAGCCAGATCGACACGTTCGACATGAAGCCGGGGCGACCGACTGCCGGCCCGTTTCTGCCGATCCAGACCAAGGTGAACGGAATCCAGGTCTGTGAATATCTGCCCAACATCGCCAAGCACGCCGACAAGCTGGCGATCATTCGCAGCATGAAAACCCAGTCGGTCGATCACGGCATCGGCGGCTACCACATGCACACCTGCTACCCGTCGAGCCAGCGCTTTCCGCACCCGGAAATCGGGGCGATGGTCGCAAAATACTGTGAGAACCCGGACAGCGACCTGCCGAGTTTCGTCAAGATCGGGGGCGGAAGCGGACTCTACGGTGCGGGGTATCTTGGCCCGCAGTTCGAGCCGTTCGTCGTGGGAGACGATGGCCGACTTCCGGCGTTCGCCAATCCCGCGGTGTCGGCGGAAATCCAGGACCGGCGCGGCAGCTTGCTCGACTTCATGGAACAGCGATTTGCGGAACAGCGTCCCGGCGAGCCGTTCGCAGCGCATCGCACGTCCGAGCTTCGCACGCTGCGGCTCATGAAAGCCCGGAAGTCGTTCGACGTGTCAGCCGAGTGGGACAAGGCAAAATCGCGTTACGGCGAGAGTAACTTCGGCCGGGCCTGTTTCACGGCACTCAAACTCGTCGAGGCCGGTGTCCCTTTTGTCGAGGCCAGCCACCAGGGCTACGACAGCCACAACGACAACTTCCCGGTCCACAAGGCGAACCTGCAGGTGCTCGACCCGGCGTGGGCGTCGCTACTGCAAGACCTTCATGATCGCGGCCTGCTGAAGGATACACTTGTGGTCTGGACCAGCGAGTTCGGCCGCACGCCCGCGATCAACTTTCAGGCGGGGCGGGACCACTTCGGCCGGGCGTGGACCATCGTCCTCGCCGGCGGGGGCATCAAGGGCGGCCAGCATTACGGGGCCAGCAACCGCGACGGCTTCGAGGTGCAGGACAACCCCGTGAACGAGGGCGACCTGTTCGCCACGATTTACAAGACGCTGGGCATCAACCACCGGGCCAAGCACTTCCTCGGCAGCCGCCCGATCTGGGCGACGCCCGAAGGCTCGAAGCCGATCAAGGAACTGCTGGGAGAGTGACGCGTCGTGAACCGTGCGCCAGCTTTCGGGTCTGCTACATTAATAATCGAACAATCTTTGTGAGCCGCTCGTTCTGTGGGAGTTATCCGTGTCGATGAGATTTGCCTGGACTGCGTTGATTTTGCTCTCCGTCGGTCTGTCGGCACGCGCCGCCGAGCCACCAAGCCTGGCGAAGGTCGGCGTGCCGTTCGTGCAGAAGTATTGCGTCTCGTGCCACGGCGAGAAGAAGCCGAAGGCTGATATTTCCCTGCACCCCCTGACCGGCGACCTCAAAAAACCGAAGGAACTGCAGGTCTGGCAGGCGGTACTCGCTCAGATCGACAGCCGTGATATGCCACCCAAAGACAGCAAGCAACCCACGGACACCGAACGGACCCAGATGCTGGAATCGCTGGCAGCAGCGATGAAAGCGTCCGGTGTAATGCTCGACGACAACAAGTGGCTGTCGCCCGTGAAGGGGAACTACGTCGATCATCAGCTGCTCTTTTCCGGCAAGCCCGCGAAGGCGATCACCGGCACGAAGGCTCGGCTCTGGCGAATCACAGGCCCAGCATACGAAGATTACATCGATAAGCTGATCAACCGATTCATCCTGAACCTGCGGAACTACGGCGAATTCCGCCTGACCGCCCCGTGGAACTTCACCCCGCAGAAAGACTTCCCCGACTACGCCTCGGCCCACCGGGTCGGCGAAGCGGAAATCGAGTACCTCCTGCGAAATGCGACCATCGTGTCCCAGGCGATGATCAAGCGGCACTCGGGCAACGTACCTAGTTACGGCGGCTACATCAAGGAACTGGCCACACTGATCAAGGCGGGCAAGAACGCCACCCCCGCGCAGGCAGACGCCGTCTTGGCACCGACGTTCCGCGAGTTGTTCGGTCGGGAGCCATCGGACCGCGAGAAGGAACGCTACGGCACTTTTCTGCGAACAACGACAGCGAGCCTCGGAGGAGCGGAAGCGGCCGAACAACTGCTGATCGCCCTCTTGTGTCAGACCGAAATGATCTACCGGATCGAAGTGCCGAACCAAGCGGGCACGCCACAGAAGCTCGATTCACGGTCGTTGTCGCGGTCCGTGGCGTTCGCGTTGACCGATCAGGTGCCGGATCAACCACTGCAGGAAGCCGCGACGATGGGGAAACTCAGCACGCGAGAGGAAGTCGCGGCCCAGGTGAGGCGGCTTCTCGACGACGCGAAAGTCGAGAAGCCACGTGTTCTGCGCTTCTTCCGGGAATACTTCGGCTACGACTCGGCACCCAGCGTGTTCAAGGATGAGGTGACGCTCCAGAAGATCGGCGTCCGCGGAGCCCGCGGCTGGAACGCGGATTTCTACGTCAGTGATGCCGACCAACTTGTCCTCTCCCTGCTGGCTCAGGACCGCGATGTGCTCCGGGAACTTCTGACGACGACGAAGACGTTTGCCATGACGATTCCGCCACAAGATCGAAGAGGCACCTATAGCGATGAATACCGACTCAAGAAACCAACCTTCGAGCAGGATGAGCAGACGCTGATCAAGATCTACGGAGTCGCGATCAAGGCACGGGCCGACTGGGATCCGAAAAAGACGTACGACTTCCCCGAGGGGCACCGCCTCGGCCTGCTGACGCATCCCGCGTGGCTCGTGGCCCAGTCCGGCAACTTCGACAACCACGCCATTCATCGCGGCCGCTGGATTCGCGAGCGGCTTCTCGGCGGGCGGATTCCCGAACTCCCGATCACCGTCAACGCAATGTTACCCGACGAGCCACACCACACGCTCCGCGACCGAATGAAGGTCACCCGTGTGGAATACTGCTGGAACTGCCACAAGCAGATGGACCCGCTCGGGCTGCCGTTCGAGCAGTACGATCACTTCGGCCGGTTCCGCAAGGAAGAGATGGTGCTTGATCGAGAGGCGACCAACGACAAGAAGAACCTCAACATGAAGGGCGAGCCGAGGCAGATCAAATTCAAGCTGCTCGCCCTCGACACGACCGGCGACATCAGCGGCAGCATCGACCCGAAGCTCGACGGATCGGTGAAAGACCCGTTTGAACTCATCCGCCGTCTCGCCCAGTCCGAGCATGTGGAGCAGGTCTTTGTGCGACATGCGTTCCGCTATTTCCTCGGGCGAAACGAAACGCTGACCGACGGGCCGACGCTGATCGCCGCGCATCAGGCCTACCGAAAAAGCGGCGGCAGTATGAATGCGCTGATCACGGCGTTGCTGACGTCCGACGCCTTCCTTTTCCGATCCACCCAATAAACGGGAGAATTCAGACCATGAATCGCATTGATCGACGGACGTTGTTGGCCAGGTCGCTCTCGGGCAGTGCGGCGTTCGCCTTCGCCCCGCTGCTGAGCAAGCTCGAGGCTCAAGAAAAGGGCACGTATAAGACGCCGAAACGGGTGGTCTTTGTGCTCTTCGGTAACGGGTTCCACGAGAAAGGTTCTATTCCGAAGGAACTGCCCGCTCCCCAACTGGAGGGGAAGAAGACGACCGCGTATCCGCTCGACAAGTTGACGCTGCCGCACGACATCGAGCCGTTCACGCCGTGGAAGGATCGCCTCGCCATCATCCACGGCCTGCGTGCGGGTTCGGTTCACCCGGATCACGGGGCTGGGTTCGGTGCCCTTTCCGCAGTGAACGTCGGCGTCGGCGACGACAAGCGGCGGAATATCACGGCCGAGTCGATCGACGCCGCAGTCGCCCGCAAGCTCGGCGGCATCTTCCCGTTGCTGAACCTCGGAGTCGATCCGGGGCAGCCGAATACCAAGGCGATCCGCTGCTCGTCCGCGTGGGGGGCGGGGCAACCGCTTGCGGCCCAGTGTCGCCCGGAACTGGCCTACGAATCGCTCTTCGGCGGCATCGGGGCCACGAAGAACGACTTCGCCACGCGGAAGAACCTGCTCGACCTGATCAACGACGACGTCAAGGATCTGCGGTCGCAACTTCGCGGCACCGAACTCGTGCAGCTTGACTATCAGATCGAGGCGTTCGAATCACTCAGCAAACGCAACGCGAAACTCGCCGAGATGTTCGACAAGGGCGTTCTCGGCAAGGCCGCCCCGAAGCTGCCAACCCCGTACCCGGTGAAGTTCACGGACACGGTGACGGCCCAGTTCGACATCGCCGCCTCTGCCATCGTCACCGGCCTCACGAACGTCGTCACGATTGCCACGGAACTCTGCACCGTCCGCGGCAACTACACCGGCATCTCGGACATGGGGACGCACAGCGTCGGCCACAACGAGAAAGACATCAAACTCGGCATCGCGGGCCTGGAGATTCTCCCACTCGTTCGCAGGCATATCGCCGAGCGCACCGCCGCCCTCCTTCAGCGCTTCAAGGAGATGCCCGAAGACGGCGGCACAATGCTCGACAACACCATCGTCGTCTTCACCAGCGACAGCGCCAACCGCCAGCACACCCACGGCGAGAACTGGCCCTTCGTGCTGCTCGGCAACCTCGGCGGCAAGATCAAGACCGGCCAGCTCGTCGTCTACCCGATCAGCAAGGACAGCCCGACGTACAGCGGCACGGACAACCGCCATATGACCGCCGCTGCGGACAACCCGACGATCAACGCTCTCTACAACACGCTCCTGCACGCCGTCGGCGCTCCGCGCGATCACTTCAACCTGATCGGTGCGGATCAGAAGAACCCCGCGATGGCCGGCCCACTCAGAGAGTTGCTCGTATGAACCGGAAGCGACTACTCATTGAAATCCTCGTTGGTGCCGCTGCCACGTTTGCGGGGACCATGGCCGTTGCCGCTGAGCCCGCGCCCTTCGCTGACGCCAAGGTTATCCACACGCTGCCGTGGAACAGCAACGTCATTTCCGCCGTCGCGTTCATCGGAAACGACAAAGTTGCCGCGGGGAACAAAAACGGTGACATCCTGATCTGGAACCTTCCACCGAAGGGAAGCGACAAACTCGAGCCAGTGCGCCGACTCGTCGGCCACACCGGTGAAGTCAACCGCCTTCTGGTCACGCCGGACGGCAAGACCCTCATCTCCGCGAGCAACGACCGAACCGTGAAATACTGGGACGCGCTCAGCGACGCCGGAATTCCGGGCACCATCGTGCTCAACGACGGGACGCCGTTGAAGGGCGTCGTTGAGAAGGTGGACAAGTTGCCGGCCCTGCCTCCGCCCGTCGAGGCGAAGGTGATCGTTCAGAAGCCGGTCAAGGAACTGGCGGGTCACAAGGAATGGATTCAGGGTCTGGCCCAATCAGCCGATGGCAAACGGCTCGTTTCTGGCGACGATCAAGGTGTCGTCGTTGTGTGGGATCTGCCGGCCGGGAAAGAACTGCTCCGGTGGCAGTGCAAGAACTGGGTCCGCAGCCTGGCGATTGCGCCCGAGGGCAAGACCGTGGCGGTCTCGCAGCACGTCCCCTGGCGAGACAAAATTGTAGTTCCGCCCAGCTTTCACCTCTGGAACCTCGAAATCGGTGAATTGAAAGTCGATCTGACCAAAGAAGTCACCGGCGGGATGTCCGCCATCGCCTATTCCCCCGATGGCAAATGGCTGGCCGTGTGCCGAGGGAACATCGAACAAGAAGGGCCGACCGGCAAGGTGACGCTGCTCGACCCGGTCACGGGGAAGAAGGTTCGCGAACTGACGCCCGGCCACTCTCGCGGCGCGACCGACATCGCCTTCCACCCCGACGGCAAGCACATCTTCTCGGCGGGGCGTGACCAACTCGTGAAGATCTGGCAACTCGAAGACGGCAAACTCGTCCGCGATCTCGGCAAATTTCTGGACCGTGGGTTCTGGATCACGTCGATTTCCATCTCGCCCGACGGACGCCTTCTCGCGGCCGCCGACGATAACGAAAGAAAGGTCGTCATCTATTCCTTGATCGGGAACCAATAGGACACAATATTCACATGCTTCAATTCTTCATTGCCGCAATCTGCTCGTTCCTCATTTTGTCGGATTACGGCGTGCCTAGTCGCAAGTTCGCTCGGGCATTTTTCGGGGAGCGGTAAAGTCGATCGGGTGCCTGCGTCTCGGAATGTTGGGCACATCAGTCCCATTGACGTTCCATCGACTGACGTGCCCAATCGCTCGCTCGATGCGTCGCTGTGTCGGACGTGTGTCAGACGTCACATCGACCGAAGCGGCCAATCGCGGTATTCGATCCTTCAGTTTATCGGACGACGCGCATCCTGTGCTGTGACACGTAGCGGTGTTCGCTAAACGCGATGGCGACGGCCGACCTTCGGCCAGAATGTGGTGGCTAGGCTCCGTGTTTATCATTAAGATCTCGACACACCGGTAGCAAGCCGAATCGTATCCCGCATTCGCGTTATCTCGGACAGAATCGCAAAGACACAGCCATGAGCATTCGCAGCAATTTGTTTCTGTTGACGTGTTTCCTTCTCTGCATTGCCCCGGACGTCCGGGCCGCTGATCCACAGAAGCCAGTGCAAGTATTCATTCTTGCCGGCCAGTCGAACATGGAAGGGCAGGCGGTCGCGGACCTCGAAGGGAAGAACTACAACGACGGCAGAGGGACGCTGAAGGCGCTGCTTGCCGACCCTGCCAAGGCCGCGCTCGTCAAGCACCTCTCGAACGCCAAGGGCGGATGGGCGGTCCGCGACGACGTGTGGGTCCGCTACCAGCGTGAGAAGCAACCTCTCCTCGCAGGCCCGCTCACCGTCGGGTTCAGCGTATATGGCGGTATGCATCACTTCGGGCCTGAATTGCAGTACGGCCATGCCACGGGCGATCACTTTGCCAATCAGGTGCTTCTTATCAAGACAGCGTGGGGCGGCAAAAGCCTGTACAAGGACTTTCGGCCGCCGAGTTCCGGCGGCGAGGTTGGCCCCTATTACACGAAGATGATCGCCGAAATCCGAGAGGCACTGACGAACCTCAAGATGGACTTCCCTGCCTATGCCGATCAGGGATACGAACTGGCGGGATTCGTGTGGTACCACGGTTGGAACGATGGGGTTGATCCAAAGAAGGCCGTGCCAGAGTACGAACAGAATCTGGTAAACCTGATCAAGGATGTCCGCAAGGATCTCAAGGCTGCCAATTTGCCGGTCGTTATCGGCGAACTGACGGGGCCATGGGTGAATGCGCCGGGAGAGTGGGCAACTCTGCGCAAGGCCCAGGCCGCCGCCGCAGATCGTCCGGAATTCAAAGGAAACGTGCTATTCGTCCCCACGCACGATTTCGTCCGCCCGGCAAAGGAGTCGCCCAACCCGGGCCACGGTCATCACGAGTTCGGCAACGCGGAAACGTACTTCCTGGTCGGCGACGCCCTCGGAAAGGGCATGGTCAAACTCCTGACCCAGCAACCGAAAGACAAACCCGCGCAACCAAAGGACAAGCCCGAACCGGCGAAACCAACATCTCACACGATCAAGAAACTCGAAGGCTGGATCATACGCGTCGATGACCGGCTGTTAAAAGCCCCGGACGATGAACTCGGTGCGAAGGCGCTCCGCATCCTCGAAGCCAAGTTGAGCGACATCAAGGCGGTCGTGCCGGCAGACAAACTGAAGAAACTGCAGGCGGTGACCATCGTGCTGGACCTGACGCACGGGATACTTGGACTGATGCAGTACCACCCGGACGCCGGGTGGCTCAAGGCGAACGGCTATTCAACCGACCTCGCGAAATGCGTACACCTTCCCCGCGCCGCGGACCTGACCACCAGCGAACTCGTCAACGAGCAACCCTGGGTGATCCTTCACGAGTTGGCGCACGCGTACCACGATCAGGTACTCGGGTTCGACGAACCGCGAATCAAGGAGGCCTATGCAAAGTACAAAAAGAGCGGTCGCGGCGAAAAGGTGCTCCACCACGACGGCACGCGGGGGAAACACTACGCGATGACCGACCCCATGGAGTTCTTCGCCGAAATGACCGAGGCGTATTTCGGCGTGAACGACTTCTTCCCGTTCAACCGAGCGGAACTCAAAGAGTCCGAGCCGGCTCGTCGCGCATCCAAAGAGCCGAGAGAGCGTATAAGCAAAGCGCCACCAGTTCCAGGTAGCGGAAGCCGACCAACATCGAACAATACTCGGCGAGACCGCCGAGCATCGTGCCGGCGATGTTGAAGCCGAAGGCCCGGTCCGCCTCGCGAGTTCGGCTGAACGACATCGCGAAGATCGCCGCCGCGAACAGGATCGGGGCGAAGACCAGCAAACAATCCGGATTCTGGTGGGGAAGTGAAGATCTGGGATCTCAAAGATCTCAAGAGTCCTCCCGTGACCGTGCTCGGCAAAGGAAGCGGTGCGGTGGCCTGGAACCCGAAGCGAAGTGAACTCGCGTCGGATGGCGGCGGCCGGGTGACGATCTCGGACGCCACGGGCAAGTTCGTCAAATCGCTCGGCGAGAAAGTCGGCACGGTCCGCGGCTTCAGTTTCAATTCAGATGGCACACGCCTTGCCGTGATTACGGACTGCTTCGACAAGCGTTTGGCGAGTGAAGTGAAAGTCTGGGACGTGCAAACGGAAAAAGAAATCACCGCTTCGCGTTGGAGATCGGCGAGATGGCGGTATCGTCGGTCTGCGGATCATCGATCAAGAGCAAATCGGGGCGAAGATTGCCTCTCTTGAGCCCGCGAATACGGCCCGTCATGCCGACGACGTGAACGATCGCACCAGCCGACACGGCACCCGGGATATTCGGAAACGCAATGCCTGTCGCCGACCATTCAATTCGCGTCCTGACCCCTTGGTGGGTTTGTCGAGCGCAGCGGCGAGCCTCGCCTTCCAGCTTGCGGATCGGGTAAATCGCTTCGGGAAAATCCTCAAGCAACAGGTCGTTGGTTTCCAGATCAAGCTGGATCGACGACAAGATCTCGGCGGCCGCTTCGCCCGTCGAGCCGATGATCACACAGAACTTGCGATGCCCGTTCAGTTCGGCCCACTCGGCAGCAGCTTCGCAAATGGTGGTTTTGCCGCCGCCGCGATAGATGGCGAACGCCGCGCGGCCGCCCTCCAGTACGATCCGCTGAATCAGCTTGATGACGTCGATTTGATCCTGCGACCACGGCAGGGAGAAACGCTCGGGCCAATAGGTCTTGAGAGCGAGTTGCAAATCCAGCCGGCAAGCTTCACGCCTGGCCGGATCTTTGATCGAAGGGAGTTCGCCAATATCGATACCGCGAGCGGCCGCCTCGCGCGATCGGCCGGCCATGTCGCCGCGGTGGCGATCGTAGTCCGTCCCCGCCAAGCGTTCCGCCTCACGGAGCTTCCTGTTCTGCTCCGTGAGTTTCCGTCTCGCTTCTTTTAGCTCTTCGGTGGACGGCATATTAAGCCACGACCTCCGACATCCTTGATTTCGGCCATTCCCACAAAGATAGCTTACCACATACCACCCACTCCGTTCCGCCCGGCGTCTCGGCAAAACAACCGCCTCGACCCCTTGCGGGCGACGGTCCTCGGCAACCAACGGCCGTGGGAATCGAGATCCCCGAGTGTCGTCGAGACTGCCGGGAAGCGAAAATGGCTGGTCGAAAAGAGCGTCATCGAGCATCCGAGCCAGCCCGAGGCGGGGAAAAAATGCCCAGAAATCGCTTGCAAGCCGAGCCCACCGACCGCTAGATTGCACCTCTGGAGACCGCCTTCGCGATTCGAACCCCATTGTGGGTAGCCGCGAAGCGGTTCAGTTCAACGAAAGTCTATCCCGCATGCTCCGCCAGCAATGTCGCTGACGATACGTCATGTCGTTCGTGGCGGAGCATGCGGGATAGACTTCTTAACGTTCGGCCGCAATTTTTAAGGAACGTGTACGATGGAACTATCCGCAAGTGAAACCTTGGATGCCGCCCTTGAGAAGGCCGCGACTTGTTTGAAACAAGCCGCTTTCGCAAGGATCATGAGACGGCGCGAAAACCTCACCGCACTGGATGAAGCAAAATTGACGCCGCTGCAATGCGTGTTTTGTTCTGCTCGCTTTCTAATGTCTGAAGGGTTTGAGTATACGCCCGTTGATGTTTCCGTAACGTGTCCCAAGTGCAGCAAAATGCTCAAACGCGTGCCGCTCCAGGGATAGGGTCGATGAGCCAGGTGCGGTGACATCGACGAGCAGTCAGAGGTCATCCCATTGTGCCTTGACACAGGAGACGAACAATGCCCCCGCTTCCCGAGGGATGGCGCAAAGGCGGTCTTGGCGAACCATACTGCTCGCAATGTTACGACGTCGCTGGCAAGCAGCTTTTCGCGGCCCAAACGCAACACATTCGTGGCCCCTGCGCGTTTTGCCAAACGCCTGTCGTCCTGGCCAATTTAATGTTCGGTTCTGCCCCTTCGTTGTCCGGCGCAGTTCAAGGTATCGCCTTTCCATGGCGTCGCGAATGGGCCTTCATCTGCCCGGGTTGCCAGGCGCGAGCCAACGCCTTCATTGCCGAAATTCATGAATGTTGTGAGTGCGGCAAGGCGCTCGCCATTGCGGAAGCCTTGGAGAAGCGTCCCCTCGAGGGGCCTGCGAAAGGCGTTGCGGAAGCCTTGGAGAAGCGTCCCCCCGAGGGGCCTGCGAAAGGCGTTGCGAACGGGTCGGAAAGTCGTCCCTTCGAGGGCCACAAGTCTGCTGTGTCCTCGGTGGCGTGGAGCCCTGACGGCCGGTGCGCCCTCTCGGGGAGTCACGACGGCACGATGCGGCTGTGGGAAATTCCGAGCGGCCGGTGCTTGCGCACCTTCGAAGGCCACGGCGGTCGGGTGAACTCGGTGGCGTGGAGCCCCGACGGCCGCAACGCCGCATCGGGGGGTGATGACTGGTCGCTGCGGCTGTGGGAGGTGTCCAGCGGCGAGTGCTGGCGCAAGTTTGGGGTAGCCTCGGACCGGGTGCGCTCGGTGGCGTGGAGTCCTGACGGCCGCCACGTCCTCTCGGGAGGCAGTTCGGACACGCTTAAACCGGACCGGATTTCGTGGCTCAAGTACGATACGCTGCGGCTGTGGGACGTTTCCAGAGGGTATGAAGTGCGCGCCTTCGAGGGCCACAAGTCTGCTGTGAACTCGGTGGCGTGGAGCCCCGACGGCCGCTGCGCCCTCTCGGGGAGTCAGGACGGCACGATGCGGCTGTGGAACGAGTCCGGCTTTTGCCTCCGCATCTTCAAAAACGATCTTTCGCACGCAATGGTCTCGGTGGCGTGGAGCCCCGACGGCCGTTACGCCCTCTCGGGAGGCCTTGGCAAGACGCTGCGGCTGTGGGAGGTGTCCAGCGGCCGGTGCCTGCGCACCTTCGAGGGCGACACGGACCGAGTGTTCTCGGTGGCGTGGAGCCCCGACGGCCGCTTCGCCCTTACGGGCGGCTTCGACAAGATGCTGCGGCTGTGGGAGGTGTCCAGCGGCCAGTGCCTGCGCACCGTCGAGGGCCACACAGAGTTGGTGAACTCGGTGGCGTTCAGCCCCGACGGCCGCTTTGCCCTTTCGGGCAGCTACGACAAGACGCTGCGGCTGTGGGAGGTGGACTTGACGTTCGAGCCGTCGCAACCGGCCGGATCGTCCCATTCTGTCGACTCTCCGAACCGGCAAAGGGGCAAGCGACCGGAGATCAAGCTCGCTGCTGTCCATGCTTCGGTCGTACCGCCGACGAAGAAATGGTGGCAATTCTGGAAGTGATAAGCAACAGGCACAGGGGCAAAGGAAAAGCGGACATTCAAGATTACCAGACCGAACCGCCTTTTTGCCTTTAACTGTTTAACAGCGTTCCTCCCACGGGAACGATTTTCTTTTTGTCGTTCGGCGTGTCCAGGGAAGGTGTAAACTTCCGCTTGCACCGGCAACGATTCAGGACATTCCCACAGTGACAGTTTGCCACGTACCGCCGGAAGCGACGGTACCATTACCGGCCCCTCCAAGATCCAACACCACGGCCCCGCCACAGCCCAGTGGCCGCGCAGGGTTTGCGGCAGTTCGCCGATCTTCACGCAATCGACCAGGTTCACCTTGCAGAGCAACCGCCCGCAGCTAGACCGCATTTCGTCATCGCTCGGGATCGCAGGAACATCCTCCAATGGGGCAACCGCTCGCGCGAAACTCGCCAACTCTCCGCATTTGGACGTCCACCGCCTCGAAGCATGAATCAACAGCGGCCCGCGATACCGTGTCCGCCAGGTCCGATTCTCGATGGGCTTGATCCCGGCCGCGATCAATCCGGCCCACGGCTGCTTGATAGTTAGTGCCTTCATGCGATAATCACTCCTATGAAAACTCCCTGCCCGCGCTGCAAGCGAACGCTCGAACAATGCGGCGAGGTCGTCGTC
>JAIOQJ010000289.1 GCA_021413475.1 Planctomycetota bacterium
AGAAGCACCACCTGGCCCCCAACCAATCTGGGGCGGCCTACGCCGCATGGCCGACTTCGCCCAAGCCTGGCAAACCTTCGGCCACGAACCGTGAAACAGTTGTGTATAAATGACAGCCAAGGAAGGCCGTCCTACGAAGAACGCTACCCTCAATCGGGAGATTAGGATCGATTTGAAGGAAGGCAAATGGAAAGACTGGGTAACTTGTTTAGCCGCTCCTCGTAGGTTTTACAAAGAGGAGCGTGGATCACCCCAAAATCAATTCTTCACGCAAACGCACAAGGAACTCGTCATTCATGTTCAAGACCGCGACGGTGACCCGGCCTATCGGAGTGCGACCGACGATATACGGACCGTCCCATCTGAAATGTCGCTCCCAACGGTGCCGGCGCGGGTTGAACAGGGGCGTCAATCGTCTCGTCGGCTTGTCGCGACCAGCGATATTGGGGCCCTTGCATGAGTTGCAATGTAGGCACGAAAGGGCGAGGTTGCTCGCAATGGAAGGGCCATCGTGCTGCTTGGCTATGATGTGATCGATCTGGAATGGAGCGGGATAGAAATCCTGGGGCATGAGGCAATATTCGCAGGCGTCGTGTGCGCGAGTCCACACCAGTTCAATGAGCGATTCATCCACGTTAGTGTCTCACGGATCTATTTCCTTGCCGACTTCCTGAGTGCTCGGCGTGCCTTGGCGTGAAGAATGCCGAGCAAACAGCCAGCGTTGGCAAAATTACGGAGTTCGTCTTGCTCGCTCCGGGAAAGAGAACCCTCTTGGTTACGCGCCGCCAAGTCATTGATTCGTGCGTTGTCTTCCTCACTGAATCGAAGCTCCAGCAAGTGGCGCGCGAGCGCCTGCGAAACGCCCCTACCATTACCGAGGACTCGCCCAAGAATCGCGATCTCGCTCGTTTCGGCCTCGGCAATGGCCGTTTGGGTTCGTGGCATGTTCTTTCTCCGGTGGACGGTAATGCTGTATTCTATTCATCATAGCATGCTCGTCCCCCGCGTTCCTCTCCGAAAACCCTCCGAGGAACGGCTAAACGGGATTTTGAATCGCGGCACGGTACGACATGCGGTAGAATCATATCCAAATAAGCAGCCCGCCGCATGAAGGATCTCCCGTGCATTCAACCTCCCTCACCCGCCGCCATCTCCTCCAAGTCGGCTCCACGGGCCTCCTGGGTCTCTCATTGCCGCTACTTCTCCAGGCCACCGATTCCACGCAGAAGAGGAAGCGGGCCAAGTCGGTGATTTTTCTGCATCAATACGGCGGGCCGTCGCAGTTCGAAACCTTCGACATGAAGCCGGACGCTCCCGCGCAGATTCGCGGGACCTTCAAGCCGATTGCCTCGAAGTTACCTAGCGTGCCGGTGTGTGAACTGTTGCCGGACGTCGCCAAGATCATGGATCAGGTGACCATCCTGCGCGGCATGCAGCACTCGATGAAGAACCACAACTCGGCCGGCTACTACAGCTTGACGGGCTTCGCGCCGCCGACCGACGACCAGCGCCTGCGCGATTCCCTGGAACTCTTCCCCGCCTTCGGTTCAATCGTCGACAAGTTCGGCCCAGCCGCGAAGGGGATACCGAGCTTCGTCTCGTATCCGCACGTCATCCGCGATGGTTCAATCACGCCGGGGCAGCACGCGAGCTTCCTCGGCAAGTTGCACAACCCGTTCTTCATTAACCAGGATCCGAACTCGCCCGATTTTCGCTTGCCGGAGTTGTCGCTCCCCGCGCACCTGAGCATGGAGCGCCTGGAAAGCCGCACAGAAGTGCTGAAACTGATCGATTCGCAAACCGATCTGATCGAGAAGTCGGCCGTCGCTCACGGCATCGACGAGTCGTATCAGAAGGCCGTCGCCATGTTGACGTCGAAGGATTTCAAGAAAGCGTTCGACCTCTCGCAAGAAACGAAGGCCACCCGCGACCGCTACGGCCGCACGACGTACGGCCAAGGCTGTCTGCTCGCACGGCGATTGGTCGAGGCAGGCGTGCGCTTCGTCACGGTCTATCTTTCCCCCACCATCGGCGGCGAGACCGGCGGTTGGGACACGCACGGCTTCAACGACAAGCCGATGGATCCGATCCTCAGAAACTACCTGCTGCCCATCACCAATCAAACGCTGCCGACGCTTCTGAACGATCTCAAGGAGCGCGGCCTGCTCGACGAGACGCTCGTCCTCTGGATGGGCGAATTCGGCCGTACGCCGCGAATCAGCAAGCTCGCCGGCCGCGATCACTGGCCGCAATGTTACACCATCCTGATGGCGGGCGGCGGCATCAAACGCGGCCACATCCACGGCGGATCGGACAAGATCGGCGCGTATCCCGAGCATGGCCTGTGCCGGCCCGAGGACGTTTCCGCCACGTTTTATGAGTTGCTTGGAATCGACCCGGAAACGGAAATTCGCGACAAGCTCGGGCGTCCGTTCCCGATTTCGAAGGGGAAGGCGATTCGGGAAGTGATCGCGTGATCGCGCCAAATTGATTTTTTTTTCGAGCGGGGTCGCGTAACGCTTACGCGACCCCGCTCGAAAAGTAGCGGACGGCTAACCGCGGACGCCGTTCCACAAACATCTCACCATCGATTTGATCGAACTCCCCCAGCGCCGATCGTGCCGTGCCCCGCGCCAGTACCAGCGTGCCGCGTTCAGCGGATTATCTTCTCGGCGCACGAACGCCATCGTCCTACACGTCGAGCCCCACGCTTCGCGTTGCACTTCGGCCGGCACCATCACCGCGTTGCCACGTCGAGCGAGACTTCGCCGCATCGTCGAGAGAACCGACGTGATGCGCTCGACGATCCGCTTCGATAGATTGCCGTGGCCGGTGCGGTATTTCACCAGGGCCTCGTCGATGAAGTCAAACGGATAGTGGTTGGCCACGCGCAACCATAGGTCGTAATCGATCGCCAGTTCCAGGCGCGGGTCGAACGCACCGACGTGTTCGAGCACCTCTTTGCGGATCATCACCGACGAAAAGCAGACGAAATTATCGAGCAAGATGTCGTTGTAAACCATCCCGCGCGGCAAGGGCGGATGCGAAGAGGGGATGATGCCGCCTTGCGGGTCGATGAGAAGTCGCCGGGTGAACGTGACGCCCAGCCGTGGATCAGCCTGCATCAAACGAACCTGGCGTTCGAGCTTCGTCGGCATCCAGAGGTCGTCGCCGTCGAGATAGGCGACTAGCTCCGCCCGTGCGAGCTGCAATGCGAGATTCTTGGCCCGCGGTTGGCCGAGCGTATCGGTGCGGTGGTATTGAATGCGGGGATCGTTCAGGAATGGCCGAGCGACCTCGGGCGTGTTGTCGCGCGAGCCGTCGTCAATGAGGATGAGTTCCCAATCGGAAAAGGTCTGCCGCTGCACCGAACGGAGAGCGTCGGCCAAATATTGGCCGTAATCGCGGGCGGCGATGAGAACGCTCACGGTCGGTTTCATGCTGAACCATCAAAACCAAAAACAAAGACGGTTGAACCACAGAGACACAGAGAAAACAAGAAGAGAAGCGGCCCGCGAAGAATTTTTTGGCCACGGATGGAACACGGATCCAACACGGATGAAATCCGGACCATCATTTTTCCCTCCCATATCCGTGTTTCATCCGTGGCTAAAATTCTTTGGCAGCGGCTCGATCTCGCTCTGTTTCTCTTCTTGTCTTCTCTGTGCTTCTGTGTCTCTGTGGTTCAACTGCATTTGGTTTTAGGACGCCATCGCCTTGAGGAAATCGTTCGCGACGTTCGAGATGCAGAAGCGATACTTGCCGGACGCTTCCTGTGGAATTCTCTCGACGAGATCGACTTCGTGGTCCATCTCCGGGCCGAACATCTCGTGGACGAGTTGCTGAATCTGCCATTCGCTTTCTGGCCCGAAGTCTTCGTCCGGCACGATTCGCAAACGCAGGAATCGCTCGCTCTCCTGCACGATCTGCACCTGGGCCGTGCCACGAATGTGCAATGCGAAGTTCTCGGTGAGCGAGATGCCGGAGATCAATTTGCCCGCGGGCGTCAGCACGAAATCGGCCTCACGGCCTTCGACGCGCTCGATCAACGGTAGCCCACGGCCGCACGTGCAACGGCGATTCGATTTCACGACGACGTCGCCGACTTTATAGCGGATAAGCGGCATGGCCCGGTTCGTCAGATCGGTGACGATCAGGGAACCCTCCCCCGGGATGTCGCGATCTTCGATCACTTCCGCGTACTGCGAATCCGCATTCAAATGCAGGCCTTGATGCCGTTCGCATTCGCAGGCAATCAGGCTCACCTCCTCGCAGCCGTAGCGGTTCGTCACCGAGCAACCGAACGCTTCTTCGATGGCTTGGCGTTGCCAGTCGTGCAGCAGCATGGCCGTCGAGATGATGCCCTCGGGACGGATCGCGTCGCGGAAATGTTTACGGACGTAACAGGCGAATAGATAAAGCGAATGAGCGTGACCGAAGAGAAGGCTCGGCTGCTTCTGCCGTAGCGATTCCGCGAAGGTTTGCATCCGCGGTTCGTCGAGGCCGATAGTGTCGAGATAGCGGGCGCGATCGACGAGAAAATTGCGGACCCGCCCTTTCCATCCCTGTTGCCGATACTCGGGATTGCCCCAGACCTTGGCGACCCGCCGGCCTTGCCGCCAACCGCTCCATTCGTCGGAACGGATGGTACAGGCGGCCTTCCACTGCATGCACTCGAAATCGACCGCGATGGTCAGCGGCACGCCCGTGGAACCGGAAGTCTTCTTCAGGAACACGTCGCGGTCGTCGTAGCTGCTCGATCGCAGAGTCCGTTGATGGGCGCGAATGTCCGCTTTGGTCAGAACGGGGAAACGCGTGAGATCGGCGAGCGACTTGAAGTCGCTCGGATGGAAGCCGAGGCAGATAAAGAGATTGCGGTAAAAGGGGACCGTCTCGTAAGCATGAAACAGTATCTTGCGAACCGCGTCGAATTGCCGGCCACGGATCGTGTCGAGATCGTCGAATTGCCGTTCGCGCAAGACGCGGAGATGGCGAAGGTGCTGGCTGCCCGAGCGCCAGGCCATCAGCGGTTGCATGAGACGGCGATTCAGAATGTCGATCATCGGTGCGGCCTTTTAATCAGGACAAAATC
>JAIOQJ010000290.1 GCA_021413475.1 Planctomycetota bacterium
CGTAGTGACCCGCTTTAGCGGGTCGAGCGTGCCGACCCACTGAAGCGGGTCGCTACGAACGAATACCGCCGCCCCCTTACAACCGGCACAATCGTCACAACTCTTCCGATTAGTCAAAAGGAATCGAAAAGTCTCTCCGCAACGGTGGCGCGATCTGGTTATACTGGAGGGGTTGGGAGATCTCTGCGGGTTCCTGGAATTACACGATGCTCACCTCGGGCGGCGCCAAATTCGGGCGGCACTTTTTCGCACTTTTATGCGCGATGCTCGTCTATTTGCCGCTCGCCGCTCAGAACCAACCCAAAAAAGACACTCCGAAATCGGCCGCATTGAAACTTCCTTCCGGGGCGATCATTGTCGTTGCCCGCGATTCGGATTCGATCGACAAGCCCGAAGCCATCTATCTAACTCCCGAGAAGTTCAAGGAACTCAGCGACCAGATCGAGGCGTTGAAGAAACAAGTTGCCGTCGACAAGCCGATGCCGCCTACCAATTGCGAACTGGATGCCAGTCTCGAAAAGCGAGGCACCCAGACCATCGTCAAGATCAAGGCGACATTCCGATTTCAGACGACGCAGCCGCGCGCGGTCGTGTTCCTCGGTTGCTCAAAGGCGCAACCCGTCGAGGCCAAACTTGAGGATGGGAAGTTGCCGTTGCTGATCGCAGGCGAGCGCGGGCTCTCCGTGCAGGTCGACGCGGCCGGTAGCCATGTGGTTCAGCTTGATCTTGAAGCCCCCTTGCAGTCGCGCGGCCCAAAGGGAAGCGAAATCGGCTTCGAGCTCGGACTTCCGGGCGCAGCCATCACGTCGCTGCTCTTCGATGCTCCCGCGAGTGTGAAACGCGTGACGATCTCTCGCCGGGAAGCCGGCAACGTGCCGTTAGTTCCGCTCGGGGCCGACGCGGCACTCGATATCAAGCGGATCGAGGTCGCTCGACTGAAAGCACGCGGCGGCGAGGCCTTGGGCGCGATCACCTTTCTCGGTGTTTCGTGGGAGGATACGGCCCAACCGCGTGCGACGGTGGCCGATCGTTCGGCCGATGCAGACGTCCAGGTGACAATCAACGACACCGATATCCTCACCGACGCCCAACTCCGGCTGAAAGGAACCGCGAAAGAATGGCGATTTCTCGCCCCCAACAACGCGGAGGTCAAAATCGGCCGAGCCCCGCCGCTCGGTTCGCCGGCCAAGCCGATCGATTTTCCCGCCGATCAGGCCCCGGACGTCGTCCGACCGGAACCGGGAAAATCGGAATGGCGCGTCCGGTTCGCGGAACCGAATTCCGCGGAATTGATGGTCGTCATCAACACACGCGCGTTGAGGAATCGGACGGTTGATCCCAAATCGAAGGGGGGCGTACCTGTTGGCCCGTTCGCCGCCCTGGATGTTGCCGCGCAATCGGGGACCATCCGCGTGAAGACGCCGCCGCACATTCGAGCCACGCCGATTCTGAAGGGAGATACTCAACGCCTCGACAGCGGCGACGATCCCAATGCCGAGGCCGTCTATCGGTATCGCACGTTGCCAACCGGCGGCAAGGATCTGTACTTCGCACCGCTCGAACTCGACATTCGCTCAATCGCGGGAACCATTCAGGCCCGCGTGCATCATTTTCTCACACTTGGTGAAGGCGGCTGGCGGCTTCGCTCGGAAATCACGATCACGCCGATCCGGACCGAGGTCGAAACACTCGATCTCGAAGTTCCGGTGCCGGGCGTCTTCGAAACGCCCACGCCGAAACTGGTTGAAGCCATCGTCCCGCTTCGCGACATCGGACCGACGCGCCGGGTTATCCAGATCAAGTTGACGGCCCCGCAACGGAACGAATTCACGCTGACCATTGACGGCTTCTATTCTCTCCCGCTCGGTGCCCAGGAAGCCACCTTGGTAATGCCGCGTCTCCTCAACATCGCGGAACGCGGCAATCAAGTCTCGGTGGCGATCCCTGATGGCTTCGACGTCCGTGGCGGAGCATATCAATGGGAAATCGATAAGCCCGGCACCAAGCAACGACCGCTCGAAATCACTCCCGACCGCGCGAGCATCTCGTCGAACATCGAGCGGGCCGTTGCTCAAGTCGAATTGGCGTGGAAGCCCATCCGGGCCGACGTCCGTCTCGAATCGACGGCCGACGTCACGCTCGGCGATAGACAGGCTCGCATCGCACAGCAATGCCGATACACCTTCGCTGACAGGCCTTCGCGGCGGCTACGGCTTCGTTCGCTGGCACCGTTGACGGGAGTCTCCGTCACGCCGGGATCGATCGAGAACAATGGCCCGAACGACTGGACGGTGATTCTACCCGCCGAACCGAGCAAGGAAACCTCGATCACCCTGAACTATGCGATCGCTTATGCGTCGACCGGGAATGAACCATTCCGCTTGAACGTGCCGTTGCTCTGGCCGGAAAACGCAACCGCTGCCGATAGCCGGGTTCGATTCCTGCGCGATCGAGAAGCGACCTCGCACTGGTTGCCGACGCTCGACGCGGGACCGTGGCAGGTGTTGCCGATCGAAATTTTGCCGGCGGAAACGACCTTGCTCGGCCTGCGGGGAACCGGCTTGAATCTTCCACTAAGCATCCTGATGACCGATGCGGAAATGACCTCGCACACAATGCCGCTGATCTGGATTGACCGGACTCTAATCCAGGCGCAAGCCGATGACGTGAATCAGAAATATCGGGCTCGATTCCACGTGGCGAAGTGGAAGGCCCGATACCTCGATCTCGAATTGCCCACGGGAGCGGCCGAAATCGAATTGCGAATCAACGGTATCCGTACCGACGCGCTGGGCGGGCAAACGGAAGGCGAGGCAGGCCGTACGATTCGGGTGCCGTTGCCGTTGGCCAAAGACCGCCAACCGCTGATGATCGAAGTGAAATACGCGACCACCATCGAAGGGGGACACTGGATCACGCGTTGGAAGCCGCCGCGCCCACTCGGTCGGGTCGCCCTGGCCGGGGTCCGCTGGCAGGTAGCCGTCCCCATGCGAAATATACCCCTTTCGATGGGCGACGCGGTTTTTGAAGAACGCTGGAACGTGCGCAACGGCTTCGCATTGCCCGTTGCCACCTATAGCACGGCCGATCTCGATAAATGGATTCTGAACGGTCTGGAACCGGACGGCCGCGAAGCCTCCGCCGGCTGGGAATTGTCGGATGCGGGCGTCTCGGCTCGGCAACATAATCTGGAAACACTTCGCTTCGTCTCGATGCCGCGGAACCTTTGGTTGGCTTCCGTTTCTCTACTCGTTTTGATCGTCGGCTTGCTCCTGTCGCGGTTGGCGAAGCAGACGGCCGGGTTGTTGATCGCCTTGATCGGCATCGCGGCGGTAGTTGTCGGCTTGCTCTGGCCGCAACCGGCAGGCCAGACCTTGGCGGCAGCCCAACCGGGGCTGGCGATCCTCGCCCTGGTGCTGGGGATGCAACGCTACCTGCAATGGCGCTACCGCCGCCGCCTTGCCCGGATGCCTGGCTTCACGCGCATTCACGCGGAATCGGCCGTGGCGAGATCGAACGGAAAACGCGTGATTCGCGAAACTTCCACGGTAGACTCCCCTGCGGGGAGATAGGTAGCCGAGCCGGGTCGCGTCAACGCCCGGAGGAATTTCGAAACCTCCGGGCGATTACGCGACCCGGCTCGCCAAAAAAATGTTCTTCATCGGGATCTGGATGTTCATTCGTCTCCAACATCGTTTGCTCTTCGCACTCGTCGGCATCGGCCTGGCGTTTGTGTTGCTCGATGCGCGGGCCCAGGAACTGGTAGGGCCCTTCCTTCCAATCGACGAACCACTCGAAGATCCTTTCCCCATCCGCCGTGTGCTTCTGCCGAAAGATCGTCTCGCCGCGGAACTGGAGCGTGTGAAGCAAGGCATCCTCGTACGCCTTACTCGCAAGGAATTCGAGGAGCGCGTACGCCAGGCGTCACGCGGTTTGCGCCAGCCGGTAGCGCCGCCGCGCCTTCTGGAAGCGACCTATCACGCCAAGCTTCTTCGCGACGGCTTCGAAGACAACGCATTGGAAGGTACCGCGGAGTGGAAAATCATCCATAACGGTACTGGCCCCGCGCTTCTACCGCTCGATAGTCTCCAAATCGCCTTGAAAGAGGCTCGCTGGACCGACAATCGCTCGGCCCTGATCGGCTTCCTCGATCCGAAACCGCAATCCGGCATGTCGTTATTGGTCGAAGAACCCGGCCAGCATTCGCTGGCTCTGGAATGGTCCTCGCGCGGCATTCCGGAACCGGGAGAACTTCGCTTCGATCTCACGTTGCCTACCAGTCCCATCGCCTCGATGTCGCTGTCGCTGCCGAAGAAAATGGTCCCCATCTTGCTGCAGGACGAACCACTCTTGAGCGGCCCATTCCCGATCGACGGCGATGAACGACGCCAGAGTTGGCTCATCACACTCGGCGGGCTGACGCATCTCGAACTATCGCTGCGCCCGACGAAAGCGACCGGACCGGCCGCGCCGATCCTGACGACGACCAACACTCGCCAGGATGTTTTTCCCGGATTCGTGCAACAACAAAGCACATTTGAATTTCGCGTGGCCCGCGGCGACGTCTCGGAACTCTTCCTCGAGTACGATCCAGAACTGGCAATCTCCGAAATCACGGTTTTGAATCTCGATAGCTGGAACCAACTCCCCGATCTCGTCAATGGGCGTAAACGGATCGCCATCCGCTTGCGCGAACCCGCACGCGGCGGACAACTCCGCATCTCGGGCGTCGCGACCCGGCCATTTCAGGAGAACGCATTCTGGATCAGTCCGTCAGTGCAGATTGTCGACTCGATCCCGCGCGGCGAAGTCTTGCGTTTGAAATTGAGTCCCGAGATAAACATGGTCGAATGGCGGCCCGGTTCGTTTCGGTTGTTGAAGGGCGAGTTCGCTCCCGATCGTTCCCAGGTGCTCAACCTCGAAGCGGTTCCGCAGGCGGAGAATTTGATTTCGCCGACCCGGCCTTCCGCGCGATTCAAACCGCCGGGGACCGAGTATCAAGCCCGGCAGACGATCGAGTGGAACATCGCCGCTGCCGAGGCCAAGCTCACCTCCTGGGTGACAATCGACGTGACGCGCGGCACGCTTGGCCAGATCGGTTTTCGCTTGCCTAACGGCTGGGAAGTGGACCGAGTCGACATGGGGCCGCGCGATCCGAGTCCCCACTGGACGCTGGCCGGGGGAATCCTGCGAATCGACCCGCCGAAGCCATTGGTCGTGGGGCAACAAAGTTCGTTGACCATCCGCCTTCGGCAACCGGCACCACCGCTGATTCCCCGCAATCGCTTGACGTTGACGTTTCCGGATTTGGTGCCGCTCGGGGCCCAATCGAGGCAGGGCGAGTATCGCGTCCGCGTCAGTCCCGCGTTCAGGGCGCTCGCTCCCACGCCCTTTGAGGAACCGAACTTCGTCGGGCCCGTGATGCCCGAGCCGTCGGGACGTGAGCCGTCGTGGATCTATCCGTTTAACGGCCAGCCGCCCCTCGGCCCACTGCTGATCGCTGCCCGGACGTTTCGCTTCTCCGCGACGACTGACAGCACGGTGTCACTCGACACGGGCAAGCCGAGCGTGACCACGCGTCTCGGCCTGCGGCCTGAATCGGGAGCGGCCTCATCAATCGTGTTCCAGGCATCCGTGCCGCCGACGATTCCGTGGCACTGGAAGACGGTCAGCGGCACCAACCAGGTGCTCGCCGTTCAGCCACTCTCGCTCGGCCGCTTGGGTGGAATTCTCGACGCCGCGACGCCGTTCGACGCCCTGAAGCGATTGAACGAACCGCCCGCTGAGCGCTGGTGGCGGATGACCTTTGCCCGACCGCTCGATGCTCCACTGGAGATCGAGACCACCTTCGAAGCCGCCCGGCCGGCCGCCGATCGCGAACAATTGCGGTCTCAGATGCTCGCTCTCTTGGCCGCGATGCCGCTGCACGCGCCGGTCGCGGCCTTCACGGCCCTGGTTCTAACCCCGCAACCACCGCCCGATCGGCAATCGGTCCCGTTGCTTCGCATGCTGGGGGCGGCTGCGCAAACGGGTGCGGTCACGGTGCAGACTCCGGACGAAGCCTCCTGGACGATCGCGACGAGCGGCCTGCTTCGCGAATCGGTTCGGCAAGTTCACAACGAGAAATGGACGACCTTCCAGCAAGTCGATGACGCGATCTCGATGAAACTTATCCCCAGCCAGTCTAGCGAGGCCGCCGTTCCGCCTCGGATCGACGGGGCCGAACTGACGACGGTGGTTTCTCCGTCGGGCCCCTATCGCTGCCTGTACCGATTTCGCATCCGCAACGGCCCGCAACCAGTGCTGGCCGTGACCTTGCCGGCCGGGGCGAAGGTCGAGGAAATTTCAATCGCGGGCAGCATGCTCCCCGTCGAATTGTGCCAGATCGAAACGCGACCGGAGAGTACCGAATGTTCGTTCCCAGTCCCGGATGGCCCCATTTGGCGGCGTGTCGAAATTCTCTACACGATCCCCGCGGAAGCGTGGACATTCTCCACACGACTGCTCGCCCCGATTCCGAAAATTCAGATCGCGTCAGGCGAGACTCGCATCGTCTGGCGTCTGCCGCCCGGCATCGCGCCGGTCACTCGCGACGATCTTTCCCTGCACCCAGGTGGTTCGGTGTCGACTTCCCGTTTGCAACTTCCCTGGCTGTCGTCCCTGGTATTTGAAAAGGCCGAGGAGATGCGGCCGCGGAATGATGCCGATGCCTTCAGCAAGACTTCTCCGAAACAGAAAACCCCGCCGACCGGTACGCGGACGTTCCAGCAACTCCTGATCGGCCCAAATAGCCTGACGGAGAAGCCGATCCTCGATCTCTACGCCCTGGCTGAAAAGAATCTGCAAGCGAAGACGCCGATTCCGGGTGTACTACCTCCGACCTGGGATTCGCTGGGACTTATCCTCCTCTCGGTCCCGGGCGGCACGGTGTTGACGACACCGCGTCAGCAAAGCACATGGCGAGCGAACTCTCCCAATCAGGGCGGACTGCCGCCGTCGGTTCGGGACGCCCTCGACGAAGCGATGCGCAACGGCCGGGATACCTCGGGGCGTTTCCGGACCGTCGATGACTGGCACGAGACGGCGGCAACATCAAGCCCCAGCTTGCTCGCCTCGCTTGGCGGCGATGGACCCGGTTGGACGGAATGGGAAACAAAGAATTTGAACCCGATGTGGCGTCTGCACATTGCAAACACGAAGCAGGTCGCGATCACCGGCTGGCTCGCGGCCGCGCTATTGCTCGTGATCGGCATTCGCTCGATCGGCCGTTATGGCCGACGAGGGGGGGTGCTCATGCTCTTCTGGCTATTCGCGGCCTCGAGTGCTCTACTTTGGTTACCGACGTCGTTGGGCGGCCTGGCCGTCGGGCCGATGCTGGCGGGGTTGGCAGTGGCCCTGGTTTCCGCGTGCCGTAAACGGCCGAAGCCCAAGAAGGATCCTTCGACGGAAGTCGCTCGCCGCTCGACCCGCCAACAGATCGCGGTACTGGGTTCGCTTCTTTTCCTCGCGATATTCCTGGCCCGAGCAGGGGCACAAGCCCCCGAACCGGCGACAGTCTATTTGGTCCTCGGCCCGAACGACGCCGAACCGAAGGCGGTGTTGGTGTCCCCGGAATTGCTCGAACGCCTGTCTGTGCTTGCAAAGCCCCGCCTGGCCTTGCTCGATTCTGTCATTCTGCGGGCCAAATTCGTCGGCCGCGGAGAAGTGTCGGGCGTGGCCGAGTTCGAGGCACATTTCGATCTGACTTCGTTCGTGGAAAAAGCGACGATCACGCTACCACTGGGCGATGTCCGCCTGCGTGAAGCTTTACTCGACGGGGCGGCGGCGTTTCCAAAAACCGTCGGCAATGATCGCTTCACAATTGACGTGAAAGGGAAAGGCGACCATCGCCTCAATGTGAAATTCACGGTGCCGATCAACGGCACGGGGCCGGACCGCGAAGTTCGTTTCGGCACGCCGGAGTTGGCCATCTGCAAGCTGGAATTCACCGGCCCGCCCGAGGCCCGGCAACTTCGCTCACTCAACTGGCGCGGTGCCCAACAACTCACCGAAGACGGCAAGGAATTGCGAGCTGACCTCGGCCGGGCTCGTTCAATCCAGGTGCGCTGGCATCAACCGGGCTTCACGGGAAATGCTCAGTCGCGCGTGCAGGAAGCCGCTGTTTGGGACATCGACCCCGCGGCCGCGACGCTCTTCGCCGCCTTCGACTACAAGATCACGCAAGGGAGCGTCTCATCGTTCAAGATTTCGCTTCCTTCCGGACTGGAAGTCAGCCGTCTCGAAGTTCGCCCGGAGAGTCCGGGAATCGGCACGCCCCTTTCCTGGATTCGCGACTGGTCGGTCAACCCGAACCGCGTGCTGACGATTGACCTTCAAGCGGCCCTTACTGGAAACGTGCGCGTGTTGCTGGAAGCTGTACCGGTTCGCCAACTCTCGACTCGCCCGATTTTGCAATTTCCCACTGCACTTGAGGTAATCGAGAGCGAAGCCTACTTGGCATATCGCCTGCGCGGTCTGAGTGCCGTGCCGGAGTTCGAGCGTCGCGGCGTGACGGAATTCTCTATCGATTCGTTTATGAAGGACATCTGGCGGCCGACCGGTGCGGAGAAAACACCGACGGCCGTGACCCGAGCTTTCCGAAAATTGAAGAGCGATATTGTTTTGTTGCGTCCTGTCCTTCAACTCGCACGGCCTGCTAGCCGGGCGCATCAAGAACTGGTTTGGAAAATCGGCCCGCAAGTGGTGGAAGTACGCGGCTCCGCTCACTGGGTCGCGGCCAGCGAACCGCTTACGTTCGTGGAATGGGAAGTCCCCGCGAGCGTTTCGGTGCGCGACGTCCGCGGGGTCGGCCTGCAATCGTGGTCGAGGGCAGGCAATCGCGTTCAAGTATGGTTGAATGAACCGCAGGCCGACGTTGCGTTGATCTGGCACGGATCAATGCAACGCGGCGGACCCGCGGCTGAAACGTCCATCCTCGATCTCCCACCGATCCGTCTCGAAGGCGCGGCAACTACCACGACGATGCAACGGTTGCGTGCCCCTGAAGGTTGGAGCCTGTCGGCGGAGAACCCCGCGGCCCTCGGTGAGGCAATTCCCCCGCTGGCGGATCGCGAGATGGCCGGCCAGTTGGCGAAGGCACCCGTCGCTTTGCGTTTGCAACTGCGAGGGCCGCAACCAACAGGTCAGTTCCGGATCTTTTCAAGCGTCGAAGTGATCGATCAACAACTTCAGATGAAGGCCCTGATCGAGCCATCCATTCGCCGCGATCGGCCGCACTCGTTCATCGTCTCTGTGAAAAATGCTCAGGATTGGGAGGTCACCCTCCAGGCACCCCCAGTCGCAAAGACCCGGGTTTTACCGACCGGAATTGCCGAGCGCGAATGGCGGATCGAAGTGCCGTCGCGTGAAAGCGACGGACTTACCTGTCAGCTCGACATGCGGCGAGTGTTGACCGCCCGGCAAGAAATCACGCTGCCGGAAATCAACATCCGCCACGGTGAGCAAGAGGGGAATACTGAGGAACGGCTCGTGCTGATCGGTCCCGAACTTCGGGAAAGACTGCTGATCGGTTACCTGCGCGAGGCCAAGGAGTCGCCGATAACCCAACCAGAACCTCGGGAGCGACTACGCGAGCGCGGAGGCATCCTTTGGCGCAAAATGGGCGGCGAGAGTTCGGCCCGGCTCATTGTTTCACCAACGCCGATCGGCAGGGCACCCACGGTGAAGCTCGTGTTGGCCGATCTGGAGGCCGCCCAGCTAGGTGATCGCGGGATCGAGCGGGCGTCGTTTGATCTAATCCAGGAAAACGGAGCGACGTTAGCGTGCAAGCTGCCACGCGGTGCCCGTCTGGAAGGGGCGGCGCTCGATGGAATTGAGTTCACGCCGTCGATGAGCGGCGACTCGTTCGCGATCCCGCTGCCCGGCGAAGGCGATGCCCGCTTACTCCAGTTGGTGTGGACCACCCGCGAGCCTCGCTGGGAATCGCCTCACCTGGAAAACGCTGGACGAACCCTTGAGGCCGACGTGGTTCTCTGGTCGGCCGCGGCCGCGGCGGGCGACCGCATCAACGTGAATGGAGCCATCTCTTCCGCGGCAATCGATCTGCGCCGGGCGGAGATTCTTGGCAAAATCGCAGCCGATCGCTCGGGAACGATAATCAGTGACGACGCCGCGTCGCGCTTGCTTACCCGTGCAAGCCGCTGGCAACGACTCGCGGATGCAAATTTGAACGGCCCGAAGTTGAGCCGCACCGACGAACGCGGCCCAGACGGCCAACCGTTGGCTGATTGGTCCACGCACTTGCGGGAACGATTGAATACGCTGCGGGCCGAACGGCCACGGAACGAGCCGTTCAATCCCGCGGCACTGCGTGAATCGACGTTCGAGAAACTCCTCGATGCCGACGCGTTTCGTTCCGGAGTGCCAACACATTGGACGATCCCCGCCAGCGGCCCGGCCCCAGAAGTACGAGTGGAACATCTACCAAGCTGGTCGCCGCTGCCGGTTCTTGGATCATTCACTTTGGTCGCGCTAGCTTTGATGGTACTCGGACTACTGATGCTCCTACTTCGCTGGGTGACGAGGCCGGAACAAGTTGCGATCCTAGGCGTGCTGGCCGCCGTCGCGTTCGGTTTTCCGGAAGGGTATTTATTCCTGTCGCTGACGGTCGCGGGGCTGCTCTATCGCTTCGTGTGGGCGGGAACGCGGGTAGCACGGTGGATTGGGGGGTAGCGCATCCACATCCCGTGAAGCGGCGTCACGGCTTCACGAATCAACTGGCGATCGCGAAATCAAAAGAATCCGTCCCGTGAAAGGCCGGTCACTTCTCCACCATGTAAGATAGGTTGAAGACATTGACTCCTTCTCCCCAGGTTCCATCCCACGATGGGTTTGGAACGAGGAATGAAAAGAAGGCGCACCATCATGATTCGACATGTCGCAAGCGTTTCGATCGTCCTGTTTTGTCTTGTATCCACCGGTTGTGTGGAAAACATGGAGACGCTGAGAAAAGACCTCAAGAGTACCGATCCCGAAGTCAGATTGAAGGCCGTTGAAAGACTCGGAGATCAGGGGTCGAAAGGCAGTGCGGCCGTGCAGGAATTAGTTGATATTCTGCGTAGGGATTCCGACAAGAACATACGCAAGGCAGCAGCCAAGTCCCTCGGCAAGATCGGCGACCGGGGTGCCATTCAACCGCTCAAAGATGTCCAAGCCGCAACCCAAGATGCCGGGCTCCAGATCGCGATTAAAGAAGCACTCACCCATTTCAAAGAATAGGATGAGAATTCCTCGCCCTCCGCTAACGGAATACACTACCAAAGATCCCTCACACCGACTGTCTCTCCCATGTTCCATTTATCCCACCCAAGGTGACTCCATGCGAATGCTCTTCAACAGCCTCTGCCTGCTCGGCCTCTCATTTCTCGTGGCCACTTCACGCACGAATGCCGCGGACGACTTCAAGCCGGACGACGGCTTCACCGCCGCCTTTAACGGCAAGGACCTGACCGGCTGGAAAGCCAAGGGAAAATCGGAATCGTTCGACGGAAAGACGGAGGCATTCGGCGGCCGCTTCAAAGTCGCGGACGGGATCATTTCTGTCGATCCGGCCGTCAAAGGCGACGTGATCATGGAAACCGCCAAAACCTTCGGCAAAGATGTCACGATCAAGTTCGACTTCAAGCCGGGCGAAGGCTGCAACAACGACTTGTTCCTCCGCAAGACCAAGTTCGATATCAAGACGCCCCACAAGAATATCAAGCTCGATGACTGGAATAGCTTCGAGATCATCCTCAAAGGCGACATGGCGGAATTCAAATGCAACGGCGAGAAAATCGGGGCTCAGAAGGCCACCGCCGACGCCACCTCGTTCGGCATCCGCGCCGAATTCAAAGCGATTCAATTCCGCCGAATTCAGTTCAAAGAATAGGATGGGCAGATCCCTGGGGTTCGCAAAGCCTCGCCCCAGGGCTTGGTAGAGAGCTCCCACAAGCCCTGGGGTGAGGCTCTGCGAATTCCAGGGATCATCACGCAACATCGAGGAGCCTTGTCTTGCGAACTCTCGCTATCCTTCCGCTCATTCTGCTGGCCGCGACCGCGCGGGGCGAAGATAAGCCCACGCCGAAAAAGGACGATCCTCGCCTGCGCCATTACGCATTCCAGGCCCCCGTCCGTCCCTCGTTGCCGAATGTTCGCAACGTCGTCTTCGCGCAACAGCCGATCGATCGCTTCGTCATGGCCCGCCTGGAGGAGGAAGCGTTGCGGTCGGCACCCAAAGCCGACAAGGTGACGCTAATACGGCGTTTGTCGCTTGACTTGATCGGCTTGCCGCCGACGCCGGCAGAGGTCGATGCGTTCGTCAACGACACATCGGCAGACGCTTATGCAAGAGTTGTCGACCGCTTGCTCGCCTCGCCGCACTACGGCGAACGCTGGGCCCGGCTCTGGCTTGATGCCGCTCGCTATGCCGACTCGGATGGGTACGAGAAGGACAAATCACGCCAGGTCTGGTTCTACCGCGATTGGGTCATCAACGCCCATAACCGCGATCTCCCTTACAACCAGTTCATCATCGAGCAAATTGCCGGCGACTTGCTGCCGAGAGCAACGCAGGACCAGATCGTCGCCACCGGCTTTCTCCGCAATTCGATGGTGAACGAAGAAGGGGGCATCGATCCTGAACAGTTCCGCATGGAAGCGATGTTCGATCGCATGGACGCCATTGGCAAGGGGATGCTCGGCCTGACCATCCAGTGTACTCAATGCCACGATCACAAGTACGACCCGATTCGCCAGGACGAGTATTATCGTCTTTTCGCGTTCATCAACAATTGCCATGAGGCAAGCGTCGCCGTCTGGTCGCCCGAGGAGCAGAAGAAGCGGGCCGAGATTTTCCGCAAGATCAAGACGATCGAAGAGGATCTTCGCCATCGCTCCCCTGAGTGGAAGAAGGGAATGACCGCTTGGGAAGCGAAGATGCGCGCGATCAACACAAAGTGGATGACCGTTAAACCCGAACTCGACGCCAGCGGCGGGCAGAAGCATTATCTGCTCGAAGATGGTTCAATCCTCGCGGCCGGTTACGCTCCGACCAAGCACACGACTGATTTTACGGTGAATGTTCCGGCGGGCCCGATCGCGGCGGTTCGTCTGGAACTTCTGAACGACCCGAATCTGCCGCTCGGCGGGCCTGGCCGTTCACCCAAGGGTCTGTTCGCGTTGTCGGAGTTCCAGGTGCTCGCTGGTCCGGCCGATAAATCGTCGCCGATGAAAGAAGTCACGATCGTCAAGGCGACCGCCGACGCCAATCCGCGCGAGTCGGAGCTCGAAGCGATGTTCGACGATCGGGCCAAGAAGCGCCGCGTCACCGGCCCGATCGCCTACGCGATCGACCGCAAGGACGAGACGGCCTGGACGATCGATCTCGGCTCGGGGCGCAGTAATGTGCCGCGCAAGGCTGTCTTCGTTTTCGATAAGCCGATCGATTTCCCGAAAGGAACGATCCTCACGTTTAAGCTCGTGCAGAAGCACGGCGGCTGGAATAGCGACGACAACCAGAACAACAATCTCGGCCGCTTCCGCTTGTCGGTGACGGCCGACGGCAATGCCGAGGCCGATCCGCTGCCGCCCCGCGTACGGACTCTCGTCGACAGCAAGATCAAGGAACGAACACCGGCCGAAGAGGAAGCGATCTTCAGCGCCTACCGCGTGACGGTCGCCGATTGGAAAGAGGCCAACGATCAGATCGAGCGCCTCTGGGAAGACCATCCAGATGGTTCCTCACAATTTGTCCTTCAGGATCGCGACATGCCGCGCGAAACCCGCGTGTTGAAGCGGGGCGACTTCCTGAAGCCGGAGAAAAAGGTCGGCCCTGGAGTCCCGTCCTTCTTGCATCAGCTTCCGGCCGACGCTCCGCTTGATCGGCTGACGTTCGCGCGCTGGCTGGCCGATCGCCGTTCGCCGACGACGGCCCGCGCCTTGGTCAATCGCGTCTGGCAGGCATACTTCGGCACGGGGCTCGTCGCCAGCAGCGAGGATCTGGGGACGCAGAGCGAAGCGCCCTCGCATCGGGAATTGCTCGATTGGCTCGCGGTCGAGTTCATGGAACCGTCCGCCAAAGACGTTCCTGCGTGGAGCCTGAAATATCTGCATCGGCTGATCGTCCTTTCCAATACCTACCAGCAATCATCGAAGGTTTCGCCGGAGCTCACGCTCCGCGATCCGGAGAACCGCCTGCTCGCGCGTGGGCCGCGTTTTCGCGTCGATGCCGAGGTGGTTCGCGATATCGCTCTGTCTGCCAGCGGGCTTCTGAATCCCAAGGTTGGGGGCCGCAGCGTGTTCCCGCCGTTGCCCGCCTTCATGCTGCTGCCGCCGATCAGCTACGGGCCGAAGACCTGGCCGGAAGAGACGGGTGCCGAGCGTTATCGCCGGGCGATGTACACCTTCCGCTATCGGTCGCTGCCGTACCCGAGCCTGCAAACCTTCGATGCGCCGAACGGCGATTTCTCCTGCGTCCGCCGGCCGCGTTCGAATACGCCCTTGCTGGCGTTAATGACGCTCAATGAGCCGATCTTCGTCGAGTGCGCCCGTGCCCTGGCGTTGAACGTGATTCAAGAAGGCGGCTCGACCGATGCCGACCGTCTGAGCCACGCCTTCCGCCGCTGCGTTTCGCGGACGCCGACCGAGGCCGAAGTGAAAACCTTGCTCGGCCTGCTCGCCAAGCAGAAGGAACGCTTCGCGAAACCCGATTCGAAACCGTGGGAACTGGCCGCCGCCGACCCGAAGTATCCGCCGATTCTGCCCAAAGGCATGCAACCCGCGGACGCCGCCGCCTGGACCGTCGTCGCTCGCGTGTTGCTGAATTTGGATGAGACGATTACGAAGGAATAATACTCTCGCACTCCCAAAGGAAACCTACCATGAGATGGCACTGCTCGCTTGGCGTTCTTTGCCTGTTCGCCGCCCTTCCGTTGGCCGCTGAAGATAAAAGGGAAGAAGGCTTCGTACCCCTCTTCAACGGCAAGGACCTCACTGGCTTCGTGAATGTCAATTGCCATCCGAATACCTTCTTCGTGAAGGACGGGATGCTCGTCACTACGGGTAAGCCGACCGGCTTCCTGCGTACGGAAAAGCAGTACGAGAATTTCATTGCCGAGTTCGAGTGGATGCACGTGCCCGACGCCCCCGACAAAGTAGGCAACAGCGGCTTCTTCGTCTGGGGTGACTCGCTCCCCGCGATTGGTTCGCCATTCACGAAAGGCATCGAGGTGCAGGTGCTTGTGAATCTCACCTACACCGATAAAAAATCGGGCGCAGTGACGGCCTCGAGCCACGGCGACATTTTCAGCATCTGGGGCGCGACCTGCCTCCCCGATCGGCCGCATCCGACGGGCGGCCTGCGCTGCATTCCTTCGGAGAATCGAGCAAAAGGTGCCAACGAATGGAACCACTACCGTGTTGAAGCGATCGATGGCGTCATTAAACTGGCCGTCAACGGCAAGTTCGTTTCCGGCGTGAGCAAGTGCAATCCCCGGAAGGGTTACCTCGCCTTTGAATCGGAAGGCTCCGAGTGCCGATTCAAGAACATCAAGATCAAGGAATTGCCGAGCTCGAACCCGAAGCCGGAAGAGATCGCGAGTGTCGCCAAGGGTTTCACGAATGTCATCACCGGCCTCGATCTCGATCGCTTCAAGAAGGACCCCGGCCACGACTTCCATTGGGAGATGAAAGATTGGATGCTTCATTATGACGGCAAGAGCGAAGCCGACCCGCGCAGCCTGTACGTGCTGAAGGAGTATGGCGAATACGAGATGGTCGTCGATTGGCGTTTGCCCGGCAAGAAATTGAACAAGGGCGAGACCGACACGCGGCAGGCCGCTCTCATCTTGTTTGAAGATGGCGACTACATGCTTTCGCTAAATGCCCGAGCCGACGGCCGGCTGATCGTGCTCGAAAATATCGACTCGAAGGCGCAGTTCCTGACGGACAAAGTCATCACGGAACTGAAACCTACCGGCCAGTGGAACCGGACGTTTGCAACGATCAAAGGCGGCAAGTTAAGTGTTACCATGAATGGGAAAGTCGTCGTCGAAAACATCGCCTTGACGAAGCTCCCCAGGAAGGGCGAGATCGCCCTGATGGACACCGGCACCGAGATCGACTTCGCGAACTTGCAGATTCGGGAGATGAAGTAAATTCATGATTTCGCGTTTCCTCCGAGCCCGAAGCGCTAGCAAGGGCGAGATCTCGCCCTTGCTAGCGCTTCGGGCT
>JAIOQJ010000291.1 GCA_021413475.1 Planctomycetota bacterium
GCAGGTAAATTCATCGATTCTGAACTTCATCGATATGCGGTAAGTCACTATTCGGCAGACTTATGGGGCAACAGGACGCGCCGACCGAGATTTCATGGCGTTACCCGGTCTGTCATTAGAATATCTGAAAAGCAACAGCAATACCCGGTACAGCCAAGAAGCACGTTTCAAAGCCATGTTCTAGAATGGTTCGACTCGCTTTTGCTCTTCGAAGGGTTCCCATGAACATTGATCGCGCTCGGTCAGAATCCGATCTCGCGCCGGCAAGCGATCCCGATTTGTGCCGTGCATTGGACAATGATAGCCTTGCACGCCCGTCATTCGTACCTGTTCTTGAAACCGCAGCGAAGTCCGGCAATTCAATTTTTGTGGTATCCAATTCGTCCTCGTTTGAGTTATACTGGCATTCCTCTCCTCAATCCCGCCAATTTGCCGAACCCACCCGCGTAGGAACATCGATGTCGCGAAAAATTGGATTTCGCTTGCTGCTGTCAATCTTCGCCGTGAGCCTGATCGGGGTAGGCCTGTGGTCCTGTTTGCCGTCTTCGTTCGAACGCAACGTGGAAGCGGCCGAGGACACGCCGAAAAATGACGCGCCCAAAAGCGAAACCCTCGAACAACGCTACGCGACCAAGGTTCAACCGTTTGTGCAACGCCACTGTATCGGCTGTCACGGTGCCAAGAAGCAAGAAGCCTCGCTCGATCTCAGCCGCGATACGACCGTGGCCGCCATCGTGAAGAACTTCGGCCACTGGGAACTTGCCCTCGATCGAATACAGTCCAAAGAAATGCCACCCGCGGAAGCGGCGAGCCAGCCCAAGCCCGAGGAACGGGCAGCGGTGGTGGAATGGCTGCGCGATCTGCGGACGCGCGAGGCCGACAAGAATGCCGGCGACCCCGGAACCGTCCTGGCCCGCCGGTTGAGTAATGCCGAGTTCGATAATACCATTCGCGATCTGACCGGGGTGGACATTCGGCCGACCAAAGAGTTCCCCGTCGATCCCGCCAATCAGGCTGGCTTCGATAACTCTGGTGAATCGCTAGCCATGTCCCCTGCCTTGCTCAAGAAATATCTCGCGGCGGCCCGGTTGGTCGCGGACTATGTGGTCCTCAAACCCGAGGGTTTCGTCTTCGCCTCGCATCCGGTGGTCACCGACACCGATCGCGACAAGTACTGCGTACGGCGGATTCTCGATTTCTATAGCCGGCACTCAATTGACCTGGCCGACTATTTTCTGGCCGCCTGGAAATACCGCCATCGGGCCAAGCTTGGCTTGGGCGACGCGGATTTGAAACGTCTGGCGACGGACGCGGGATTGAGTGCGAAGTACCTCACCCTGATCTGGTCGGCCCTGAACGAAGCCGAATCGGACACCGGCCCGCTGGCCGCCATTCGCAAAAAGTGGGATGAAATTCCCGTTCCCTCGAAAACGACCGACACCGGTAAGCCGGGTTGCGATCGCTTGCGCGATCTGGTTGGGCGAATGCGAAAGCAGATCAAGGTGCCGGCTCCCAAAGTGGGAGTCAATGGGATTTCCGATGGCAGCCAGCCGTTCCTCCTGTGGCGCAATCGCCAGCAGGCCGCCAAGCATCGAAGCTACGCGGGGGATGTGGTCGCCGATCTTCCGAAACTCTCCAACGAACTGAAAGAGCCTGACTATATTCGCTATTTCGCGGTCGAGAACACTGCCGAGGCGAAGGAGAAAGCCCGCGCCGCGGTCGATCGCTTCTGCTCGGTGTTCCCGGACGCCTACTTTATCACCGATCGCAGTTCGAACTCCAGTGCCACCGACGGCAAGGGCCGTCCGTTGACGGCAGGATTTCACCTCATGCAGGGTTACTTCCGCGACGACGCCCCGCTGTGCGAGTTGGTCCTCGACGACAAGCAGAAACTCGAACTCGACGCACTCTGGTTCGAGTTGAACTTCATCACGCTCGTGCCGATGCGGCAATACAAGGACTTTATCTTCTTCGAACGGGCCGAGCCGCCGCGTTACATGGCCGAGGCCGAATTCGACTTCGCACGCTCCGAAGATAAAGACGCGACGAGCGAAGCAAAGATGACTCGGCTG
>JAIOQJ010000395.1 GCA_021413475.1 Planctomycetota bacterium
GACGACGACTTGCCGGCTGTTGTTCTCGGGGAAGCGATCCTCGAACGGGCCGCCGTTCTTGGGCACGATCTCGATCGTGACGGTGAGCCGTTCCATCGCGGCCCGCTCCATCTTCACGGGGATCGAGCGCGGCGGCGGTTGATTGACGCCGTCGTATTCGATTGTCTCGACGATCGGTTTGCGGTCGGGAAGTTCCGGGGCCTCGGGGAAGGTGACCGTCATCTTGATCGTCCCCGCCGGGACATTGTTGGCCTGCAAGCGAAGATCGAGATTGACGGTGCCATGCTTGAAGACGATCGGCGGCGTGGCCTTCAGCGAAGCGATCGCCAAATCGGGCGGCGGCATCCGGGCACCGCAGACGATCGTGTGTACCGGCACCGAAGGTTTGCCCGGCGCGTGGCCGAGTTGATAGGCCAGTTCACCGGGGGCACCGCCCCAGTTGTGTTGCCCGTCGCTCAAGATGATGACGCCGACGAGGCCTTCCTTATATTCCTCGCGCAACTCCTTGCCGCGATTCAACGGCAGTTTCAGATCCGTGTACGATTCCCGGCGTGATTTGCCTTCGCTCAGCAAGATCGAACGCAGCGAATCGGGCGAATCGGGGAGCACGCCGATTTGCTGCTGAAAGCCGACAATTTCGAGCTTATGCCTTTGGCCGAGGGCGTTGACCAAATTGATCCCTTCCGGCATGAGCACGCCGCGAGCTAGCGACTTGCGGGGTAGGGCGTCGATCCGTTTGAGGACTTCGAAATACGCATCGTCGGTCGGCGGCGACAGAGCACGAAGTTGCGTGATCCAGCGGCTGAGAGTCGCGTCGTCGGCCAGATCGGTCGCGAGCTTCAGGCCGCGGGCCACTTCCAGTTTTTCGATCGGATCTCGTTGCGGATCGGTGATGTCCATGCTCTCGGAGCGGTCGATCGCGATTAACACATGCGAGGGAATCGTCTCCTTCGAGATGTAACGCATGGTGGGCTTGAGGCCGACGACGAAGAGAATGATCGCGACGATCAGCATCCGGAGGCTTAATAGAGTGGTCGCCCACGATCGCGTGATGAAGCGTAGTTCGTAGCGATAGAGCCGGATGATAAGATACAGCAAAATGGCAAGAAGCACCGCGAGGCCAATGACTTGTCCAAGGCGCGGCAGCGACCCAAACGGCGGCGAGAGCAGCAGGTAGCCTTCGAACGTTGGTAGGTCGATACGATACATCAAGGGACTCTACAAATAGCCGCTTGCGGCGAAGCGCTCGCTCCGCCGCAAGCGGCTTGATCGATCACTCATCACCCTGCAACGTCGGCGGATTTCGTTTGACCAGGGACCTCGTGACCATCAATTCCGCGACCAATAGGCCGATCACCAGCAACAGGAACAGCCACCAAAGATCGGGGTCCTGTTCGCCTTGCCGGATGGATTTGAGGAGGTCCGCACGGTCGTTCTGATAAACAAAATTCCCGTCCGAGAATAGTTTAGCGATGGCGGTGCGTTCGATGTCGTCGCAGGCCGTGAGAACCGATTCGCTCGAATCGGGTTGCACGACGAAATACTGGACGAACCCGCTATCCGTGCGCAACTTGTAGACGCCGGTCTCGCGGGTGTCGTCGTAGATGAACGGCCATTGGGTGACTTCGACCCGTCGTTGCGGACCCTCGGGCGGCTCGATGGTCACCCCGCCCGGCGGCTCGCCTTCGCCGGGCCGAAAGACGAGCGATTGCCGAGGTTCGAGGTTCACTTCGCCGGAACGCGAGGACGCCAGGTAGAACAGGCACTCGTGGCAAAGCCGGACGAAGTCGTGCGATTGCAGGAAGCTGGTTCGCCAGGAGTCATCGAATGGTACGGCCGCCATCAGCACTCGGCCTTTGCCAACCGATTTCTCGATGAAGAGCGGATCGTGCGTCGTCAGTTCGGCCACGATGCTGCCACCGCCCCCTGAAGTAGTGTCGAGTTTCCACCAGCGTGAAAACGACGAACGCACGAAACTCTCCGGCTCGGCCTCCTTGAAGAGATCGAGGAAGGTCTTCTCGACGCTATTACCAACGGGGTATGCGGCTTTCAACAGATCCTTCTCGTCGCCGGCAGGGTTCACCAGGCGAGCGGGCAGCCAGCTTTCGCCCTCGCGAAACGAGATGAGATTGAAATTCGTGGGATCGCTACGATCGCCAAGCAGGACGAACACGCCGCCCCCTTGCTTCAGAAACTCCTCGACCGAGCGATTCTGTTCTTCGCTGAGCGACGGAACATTCTGCAGGATCAACACGCGCGGCGTCGTCCACGCTTCTTTGCCAATCGGGTTAGTCAACGACTTCGAAGCCAATTCCTGAATCGAGATCATCTGCGTCAGAAACGACGGCTGTGGGTGATTGGGCGGCGCGATCGCGTAACGCAGAAAATCGCTGCTGCGTTTCGGGAGCGTGCCGTGCCGATCGCCGTCGACGATCAGCACGGGAATGACCGGAAGCACATCGATCGCGAAATCACGGCGATTGTCGCCGGGCAACGCATCCGTGCCGATAATCGCACTGAAGAGATGCGAGCCCGTCGTTTCGAAGCGGGTCGTGAAATCCATGCCGATGCTCGGTTCGCGAACATTCGGCGGCGCCCGCTCACCGGCGGGGCTGCGATCGATTTCGAAGGTCACTTCGGCGGGCGGCGCGATTCCCTCCGACGTCTTCTTGTCGCCTTCTTCCTTCACGCGGACCGACGATTGCAGATCGAACTTAAACTTCACCTCTCGGCCCACGGTTGCGAGCGAGCGATTCGCCGTGATCGGCGAAATGAGCCAGTTCGGGGCATCGTCGGGCCGATCGGGAACGACGTTCACCACCCAGATCCGCGCCTTGGCGGCTCCCGAGGTCGTCGGCAACGCCAGCAGTTGCCAGCCTTCAAGCGCCCGCGGATCGGACCACCCTTGGCGTTGGCCGTCGGTCAGGATGATGATTTCTTGCAAGCTATTCTGGCCGCTCTGAAGAATCCGCTGGGCCTCTTGCACGGCCCGCGCCCAGTCCACGCCGCCGCGTGGCCGGGGAATCGCGGCGAGCTTGGCCTTCACCTCCGCGCGGTCCTCCGTGAGCATTTCGAGGACCGGAATCGGCTGCTGCTTCGCCTGCACGATGGCCACGCGATCGCCTTGCCAGAGGTCGTCGATAAATGTCTTGGACCACTCCTTGGCCCGCTCGTCCACGGTCTGATTATTCCAGCGATAATCCATGCTGTACGAGCCGTCGATAATCAGCACGATGTCGCGATTCGACCGCCCGGCCCAGCGAACCATCTCCTCCCCGCCCGGCAACTTCGCAATCGCGTTGAGATTGAGTTTGGGAGCATCGAGCGCGACGACGAGCAACCCGATGAGCAGAGCCCGCAAGAGCATCAAGAGAATCTGTTCGAAAGCAACCTTCCGACGGGTTCGCCTGCTGGCCTGCAAGAAGCGCATGGCCGCCCAGTCGACCACATCGTACCGTCGCCGGCTCAGCAGATGAATGATCGGCGGGATCAACATCGCGAAGAGGCCGTACAGGATTGCGCTTTGGAGGAAGGTCATGGATGACTCTATTTGATTCTTCCGCCCGTAACGCTCAGATCCCAGGCAATGTAAGCCACCAATAGGATTCCCGTGACGATCACGGCGGTGCCAAGAAGGCGCTCGACTCGTTCTCTCGAGCGAACGGCACTTAGGCCGAAGCCGACCGCAAATGCGAGCAACGCGTACCGTAGAAGGTAATGATCCCAATCATGCCGAGGATTGTACGTGCTAGGAAGGTAGTACGGACTGATCAAACCGACGACACCAACAATGCCCAACAAAGCGAGCCCAATCAGGCTGCGCCAACGCAAGTTCTCATTGGCTTTCGCGGTTGCTGGTGGCAATTCGGTTTGTGTCATAGGTCTGTCTTCGATTGATGCGGCAACCAGTCCAGTGACCGGGACGTTACATCGGATTAGAATTACGATTTCCCAACCATACGCACCCGCACCGAATTCTGCCGGCACTTCGGGCAACGAAGTCTTCGCCAAAGATGCGGGCGAAAGCTCACGTACTTTTTGCAGTGACACGCTGGACAATCCGCCCCTCGGCCAAATTCTTTGTCCCTGTCTAGATAACGCAATCGGATAAATTGACCGACCACCACTTCGAAGGCTGTTGCCAACGTCAAGATTCCCAGCCATCCGGAAATTAATCCACGTGAGAATGAATTACTTTGCCAACCCACGCAAACGCCAATTAAGATCGAAGGCAGAAGCATCACGAGACAGCCAGTCGCACCAAACCAAGTTGTGAGCCGGCGTAGGTTGTACATCGTTCCGCAAGCCCGGCAGACAACATGACGAATTTGAAACATGCGACCGCCGATGCTGGCCGACCAATCGGTGCACCCGATTTCCTCCAGTATGTGCAATTCTAGCGGGTGCTCAAGAATCACAATTCGTCGGTCAATTGGATCCGCGAACATGGACTCCGATGGCTCATCAAGTATTACGGCTGAGTAGCCCTCGGAATGTGACGGCGATATGTAATCGCACGCTGAACATCTTCCTTCGTAGATAAGTGGCATTTCAAATGCGTGCCTCCGCCAAGCTGATGTCGCCGTTACACGATGAGGCGATTAGCCGCGACGCGCAGTCTTCGGAGCGGAACGCTTTTGCCAATCGTCGACTCGACGCGTAGGTCAAAGCGCTCCGCTCCGAAGACTGCGCGTCGCGGCTAACCGATGATTTATCGCCGCCTGCGCGACAAATACACCCCCAGCATCCGATCCACCGGCTGATCAGTCCGCAGCAGGTGATAATCCATGTGCATGTTACCCGCCCGGCGGCGGAGTTGCTCGCTAAAGGTCTGGATCGGCATTACGACTTTCCAACAATATTCACCCGCACCGATTTCTGCAGGCACTTCGGGCAACGCAGCTTCCCCCAACGAGGCGGACGAAAGCACACGTACTTTTTGCTGTGACAATTAGGGCAATCTGGCCCGCGGTCAAACTCTTTTGCGCGGTCTTGGTAACTCCAGCGGACAAACTGACTGACCACCAATTCGGTAGGGACAAGCATGCCGATCATTCCCAGCCATCCGGCTAGAAACGCAAGGGGGAATGAGTTGCGTTGCCAACCCACGTAAGCGCCGATACCGGCTGACAGGCAAAGGATCACGAGGCAGCCTGTCGACCCAGTAGTAGCACTGAGTCGACGCACCTTGTACAGCGTACCGCAAGCCCGGCAGACAACCTGCCGAATATAGAGCATGCGGCCGCCGATTCCGGCCGACCATTCTGTGACTCCCAGTTCCTTCAAAATTGCGGTTTCGAGCGGATGTTCCAGAATCACGATTCGGCGATCGTCCGGATCAGCATGGCTGGACTGTGATGGCTCATCGACAATCACGGCGGAGTAGCCTTCGGAATGTGCCGGCGATACATAATCGCACGCTGAACACCTTCCTTCGTAAATAAGTGACATTTCAAATGCAAACCTTTGCCAAGTGAGTGAGGAGCAAACAGTTTGAACACCTGAGCGAAACACGACACTTATCGCCGCCTCCGTGACAAATACACCCCCAGCGCCCGATCAACCGGCTGGTCGGTCCGCAATAAATGGTAATCCATATGCATGTTACCCGCCCGGCGGCGGAGTTGCTCGCAAAAGGTCTGGAAATTGTGGAGGTACTCGGCACGCAATCTTCGGGCGTCGACCAGCATTCGCTCGTCCAAGCTTTCCAGGTTGCGGAACTTCGTCATGCGGCTGAACGGGAATTCGATTTCGTCGGGCGCGAGGACGTGGAAGAGGATAACCTCATGCCGGCGATGGCGTAGATGGCGCAGGGCCTTCGTAATGGCGTCGATGTCGTCGAAGAAATCCGAGAGGATGATGATTAGCCCCCGGCGTTTCAGATAATGCCCTGCCAGTTCGTTCCAGAGCGGGGCCAGGTTCGTCTCGCCGCCCGGCTTGGTCGCTTCGAGCGTTCGCAAGATATTCAGTAGGTGCTTGGGACTGGTCTTGGGCGGGATCAGGCTGCGGACTTTCGTGTCGTGCGTGATCAGGCCGACGGCATCGAGTTGGTGCAGCATCAGAAACGCGATCGATGCCGCCACGTGCTGGGCGTACGCGAATTTGCTCGGCTGTTTCCCTTTTCCCTTGTAGGTCATGCTCCCCGAGGCATCGACGAGCAGGTACGCTTTGAGGTTGGTTTCCTCTTCGTATTCCTTGATGAAATACTTATCTGTCTTGCCGTAGGCCCGCCAGTCGATGTGGCGGATCTCGTCGCCGGGGGCATATTGCCGATGCTCGGCGAACTCGACCGAGAACCCCTTGAACGGGCTCTTGTGCACGCCGGTGAGAAACCCCTCGACCGTATCGCGAGCCAGAAGCGTCAGACCGCCATACTTGCGGAGTTCGGTAGGATCGAAGCGGAGCATTCACGCTCTCTATTTTAGCCACGGATGAAACACAGATTAAACACGGATAAGACAAAAGACGAGTTTTTGGGGCGCTATGTATTCGCATCAAGTTTCATGGGTTGATTTATCCGTGTTTGATCCGTGTTCCATCCGTGGCTAAATTCTTGATTCACCGCCGTAATTTTGACACGGCTTCGTCGTGCGGTAGGGGCACGAACTCGATCAGTTTTTCGATGATGTCGTCCGTCGAGATTCCTTCCGCGTCGGCGTTGAATGTCGTCATCAGGCGATGACGCAATACGGGGTAGGCCACTTCGCGGATGTCTTCCGTTGTCACATGCAGGCGGCCGTGCAAGATTGCTCGCGATTTGCCGCCGAGGATCAGATACTGGCAGGCACGCGGCCCCGCGCCCCAAGCGACCAGATCGGGAACCCATTTGGGGACGCCTTGTTCCTTGGGACGTGTGGCGCGCACCAGGTCGGCCACATACGCGAAGATATGGTCCGCGACGACTACTTGGCGGACCACTTCCTGAAGCCGCATGATCTGGGCTCCTTCCAGGATCGGTACGACCTCCGGCTTGGCGTTAGTAGTCGTCGCCTTCATGATCTGGATTTCTTCGGTCCGCGAAGGATACTCCACCTTGATATTGAACATGAAGCGATCTTGCTGGGCTTCGGGGAGCGGATAAGTCCCTTCCTGCTCAATCGGATTCTGCGTGGCCAAGACGAAGAATGGTTCCGGCAGCGCATAAGTCGTGCCGCCGGCGGTGACGTGATGTTCCTGCATCGCTTCCAGCAAGGCGGCCTGCGTCTTCGGCGGCGTGCGGTTGATTTCGTCAGCTAGCACCATGTTGGCGAAGAGCGGACCGGGCAAGAACGAGAACTTACGGCGGCCGGTTTCCGGGTCGTCCTGAAGGATATCGGTCCCCGTGATATCCGAGGGCATCAAGTCGGGGGTGAACTGAATCCGCTTGAACGACAGGTGCATGATCCGCGAAACGGTGCTCACCAGCAGGGTTTTCGCGAGACCGGGAACGCCCACCAGCAGGCAATGGCCGCGGCTGAAGAGGGCCATGAGGAGTTGTTCAACGACTTCCTTCTGGCCGACGATCACCTTGCCAATTTGGTCGGTCATCCGCTCGTAAGTCGCGGCAAGCTCTTTGACAGCAAGGAGTTCCGATGGCGTCGACGCGGGAGGCGGCATGAAGGGATCCCATCTGTGCAGAGTTGGCGTTTCTCCGCGAATGAAGAGCTATTCTACCCGATCAGCTGGCCGAAACAACGCGTTGAGAGGCCGTTTTGCGGGAAAACCTTGGTCGATTTGAGGGTTCACTGAATGTTCAGCTGACGAGTTTCGGCAAACAGGGAAGAGTTGGAGGCAGCGATGAGCGTTCGGCCAGAATATCGTCGTAAATTACTTGCTTCAAAGTATTTGCGTCCAGATTATTCCAAATCGATTTTGCGAGCCCGGCCTGAAATCGGGCACAAAACCGATATTCTGGGTCGGAATATCGCATCTTCTTGCGGAAAAACCTGACTTCCGAGTGAGTGCGAAACCGCACAGATGTTCTTTTTTTTCCATGATTCGGGAACTAGGGTTAGCGAAGAGACGTCGGAATGGTTGTAAGCAGACGTAACAGGTTCAGGAAACTGAGAATAAACCTCTTGACTGGGGTTCCAGTTACCCTGACACTAACGGTAAGAGATTCAAGAGATTGTTGTTCAGGCCATATAAACTTCCCAGATCCCTATTCTCGCTGAGGGTGGATTCACATGACTGATCGTCGTCACTTTATGCAGCATGCCGCCGGCATGGGTGCTCTTGGCCTCCCGGCCTTCAACTTCTTCTCGAAGCTCGGTGCTGCGGCTGGCCCGGTGGCCACGAAGAAGCGCGATCACAAGAGCATGATCATCATTTGGATGAATGGCGGAGCCGCCGTCAAGGATTTCTGGGACATCAAGCCCGGCCATGCGAACAACTGGGCCGAAACGACCAAGACGGCCGCCTCGGGCGTCGAAATCAACAAGCTCCTGCCGAAGATTGCCGAGCAGATGAAGCACTTCGCCATCATCCGTTCGAACACCCGTACGGAAGGCGATCACAACCGTGGCACGATCCTGACCGCCACGGGCCGCACCCCGAACCCGCTCTCGGAATGGCCGTCGATGGGTTCGATGCTCTCTTTCCTCAATAAGGAAACCGAAGCCGACCTGCCGTCGTTCATCGGAGTCGGCGGAGCCAACGGCGCTCGCGGTCCTGGCTTCCTCGGAATGAAATTCGCTCCGTTCAACGTCCAAAACGCCGGCACCCCGCCGGAAAACATCCGTCCTCCGCAAGATGTCAGCACCGAGCGTATGGAACGCCGTGCTGGTCTCTTCGGCCGTCTCGAAGCCGGCTTCCAGGGAAGCACCAAGGCCGAGAAGGATGCCGCTCGCGCTCACCAGGAAGTCTACGAGAAGGCCCTCAGCCTCGTGGTCTCCAAGAACAAAGACGTCTTCGGCCTCGCCAACGACACGGGTGGCAAGCCGATGAGCACCAAGCTCAGCGATTCGTACGGTGCCACCGGCACCGGCGCCAGCGCGGTTGGCCGCGGTGCGTTGCTCGCTCGTAAGCTCGTTGAAGCCGGCTCCTCCTGCGTGGTCGTCAGCAGTGGTTTCGGCTGGGACATGCACAACGGCATCAAGGCAGGCTTCGAACGTCAGCTTCCCGCGATGGACAAGGCGATCGGCGGCCTGATGGCCGACCTCGTTGATCGTGGCCTGAACCAAGAAGTCGTCGTCACGTTGCTGACCGAATTCGACCGCACTCCGCGTATCAATCAGAACGCTGGCCGCGATCACTGGCCGCGCACCAACTCGGTACTCGTCGGTGGTGGTCTCATCAAGGGTGGCCAGGTCTACGGTTCGACCAACGAAGCCGGCGACGCCATCAAAGACAATCCGGTGAACATGAACGATCTGTTCGCCACGTATTTCGCCGCTCTTGGGATCAAGCCCGACACCCAAGTTCGCGACAATCTCGGCCGCCCCGGCCCGATCGCGGGCGACAAGGCCAAGGTCATCGCCGAACTCGTCGGCTGATCCATTGTTGAAACCCAGGCGTCGCCATCATCACCGACGCCCAAACCCAGAGGGGGACCGTGCTCAGCGGTCCCCCTCTGGGCGTTTCTGTTTCTAGTTTCGCGTTTCTTGTTTCAGGAAACTAGAAGACTAATGCCCCCGGCAGGAATCGAACCTGCGACCTTGGCTTTAGGAAAGCCCTGCTCTATCCCCTGAGCTACGAGGGCAAATTGTCGAGATGATTCAAATCGGATCGTGCTTTATCACTTTTCCGGGACATTTACGCGGCGAAAATGATCCGGTCGAAACTCTCAATAAGTATCTGGATGGGATCGATGATTGTCAAGCCGATCGAACTTCAGGGCCTTCTGGACTTCTGCTGCGGCGTGCCGTGGAATGCGTGCAACGTTGCGAATATCGAGTTGGTCATCAGATAGTCATTCCGGTCAAGTAGCCTCTGTCGAACGGCCCGCCAATCCCGCATAATCACCTTTGTGTCCTTCGCGATCCGTGCGGCAATGCCGCGTCAATTTCCCCATCACTATTGATCGATTCATGAGTAAAACCGCTGCCTTTTCGAGTCTTGTCGAAACCGCTGACCCCGCGCTTTATCAATTGACGACGAGTACCACGGGACCGGCGGGAAAACTGCCGTTGACCGAGGAACTGTTGCGGAACGCCCCGTCAGGCGACCTGTTCGGCTGGTCGCAGAATGTCGGCATGGGCTGGAGCCCGGCAACGCTCGGGGCCAAGGAATTCCTAATCCTTTCCACACACGGCGGTTTGCGAGGGGAAAACGGCGAACCGATCGCGCTTGGCTATCACTCGGGGCACTGGGAGGTAGGTTTGCTGGTCAAGGCGGCGGCCGAGGAGTTCAAACGGCTTGGCTTCATTCCGTTCGCGGGTGCCGTCACCGATCCCTGTGACGGCCGCACGCAGGGGACGGTCGGCATGTTCGATAGCCTGCCGTTCCGCAATGACTCGGCAATGGTCCTCCGCCGGCTGATGCGTTCGCTGCCGACGCGTTCCGGGATCCTCGGCGTGGCGACGTGCGACAAAGGCCTTCCCGCGATGATGATGGCGTTGGCTGGCATGCCCGACCTGCCGACCGTACTCGTGCCCGGCGGCGTGATGCTCGCCACTTCGGGTCATGAAGACACCGCGAAGGTGCAGACGATCGGAGCCCGTTTCACGCATGGCGAGATCACGCTCGATCAAGCGGCCGAGGAAGGCTGCCATTCATGTGCTTCACCCGGCGGCGGCTGCCAGTTCCTGGGCACGGCAGCGACCTCGCAGATCGTGGGCGAGGCTCTGGGATTGACGCTGCCGCATGCCGCGCTTGCTCCTTCGGGTCAGCCGCTGTGGCTCGACATGGCTCGTCGTTCCGCGCGCGCACTGGGTCATCTCTCATCTCGTGGGATCACGACCAAGGACATTCTTACCGAAAAAGCGTTCCACAATGCGATCACGGTTCATGCGGCCTTCGGAGGCAGCACGAACCTTTGCCTGCATGTCCCGGCAATTGCTTTCCATGCCGGCGTGCGTCGGCCGACCGTGGACGATTGGGCATCCGTCAACCGACAGATTTCCCGGATTGTCGACGCCCTCCCCAATGGACCCGTCGGTCATCCGACCGTGCAAGTCTTCCTCGCGGGCGGCGTGCCGGAAGTGATGCTCCACCTCCGCGATGCGGGGTTCCTTCACCTCGATTGCCTGACCGTCACCGGCGAGACGCTCGGGAAAAATCTGGAATGGTGGGAGAAATCGGAACGCCGAGTACGACTGCGTGCGTTACTCATGGAACGCGACCGTGTCGATGCTGACAACGTGATTATGAGCTTCAGCAAGGCGAAGGAACGCGGTCTGACGGCAGCGCTGACGTTTCCACGCGGCAATCTATGCCCAGAAGGCTCGGTCATTAAATCAACATCGATTGATCCCGCCGTGGTGGGTGCCGATGGCGTTTATCGCAAAGTCGGCCCGGCACGCGTCTTCATCACCGAGAAAGCCGCGGTCGCGGCCGTGAAGGGGATTGGTCCCGTGAAAGTGCAGGCCGGCGATGTCATCGTCCTTTGCTGCCGGGGGCCGATGGGCACGGGCATGGAGGAGAC
>JAIOQJ010000396.1 GCA_021413475.1 Planctomycetota bacterium
GGAGTCTTCTCTTACAAATCCTCCGGCCTCTGACGGGAGCCGGCTCGCCATTGTTATGAAATTTCGAGGGCGGGAATGCGAAACCGTGTCGCATCCGGGAAATACAGATCGAATTGCTCTGCCAACACTCTTACCAATTCTCCCTGATCGGAAAGCGTTCTCGTCTCGGTTTCCCCACCACGATCGACAATCAAATCGAGATTCCGCAACATCCGGCGTTCCGTCGTCGTCGAGCGCTGGGCGATCAGTGTCTGCACGAATCGCGATTGTGGAAACGTCGAGACGTAATGGTTCGCCATTTCCAAATCGACGAGGTCCTGCGGTTCCATCGTGAACGCGTACAAGTCCATCCAGCCTTCCCGTTCGAGTGATTGCAGCGCCCAGGTTCCGGACTTTTCGATCAATCGATAACGCCAGCCGAATTGCGAATTCTCGTGCCCGTGCGTCAGCGGGATGGGTTTCAACAGCCCCACCGTGCCGAAGCCGACGTCCGCGATCCACTTCGAACCGTGTACATCGACGAGTAGTAGCACATGCGTCCGGGGCAATACACGATGCACGCGATAACGCACCCGAGCAGCGAGAAAGGTGACGGGCAGACCGATCGATTCGAGCACTGTCGCAAAGAGCAAGTTCTGCTCGAAGCAGTAACCACCCCGTTTCGCCTGAATCAGTTTGCCCTGAATACTGTCGAGATCGATGCGGATTGGCCGACCGAGCAGGATGTCGAGATTCTCGAACGGGATTCGCGTGGCGTGGGCGAGGTGCAAGTCTTCGAAGCAAGCCGGCGTCGCTTGAAGGTTTTTCTCGAAGCCAATTCGATTCAGATAAGCGACAAGGTTGAGCGGCATCACGTCGCCTCGTGGTTCCGGGCTTCCTCAGGCGGGAGTTTGCGGCCGATCAGCAAACCGATGACGATGCCCAGATGATCGAGCCCCACATCGCGGAACGACCCACCGCGTTCCACGAAAAGCTGGAGATACTCCGTGGCGAAAGCGTGAAACGACATGAGAGCGATCAGCCGCCAGCGTTGCCGGCTGGTCGAGGCCGCTAGACCTCCGAGCACTGTCAAGAACGCGTAGGCGGAGACATGCAATGTCTTCGCGAAGACAAATTTCACACTGCCGCTTCCAAAAACATCGTTGGCGGATTTCTGCGGAATGGGCACGAGCAAGGCGATCGTCCAAAGAACGAAGAAGATCGCGAAGGCGATGGGAAAGAACGAAGAGCGTGTCGGCATCCGGATCCTCATTGGACAGGACGGCCAAAGAAGGCCGTCCCACGGCGAGTTTTTCGTAGGACGGCCTTCCTTGGCCGTCTCGCAAAAACCATCAATTTGCGCTCGCACCCAGTTCGCGGAGCCGGGAGCGGAGATAGCGAGCTCGCGCGGAATTGCGGGCTTCGCCGTCGAGGGGTTCACCCATCAATTTCTGCAAATGGGCTGGCTGCGAGTGCAGGAACAACTCGTTGACGAGTTGCAGAGACACGTCATCGAGTAATTTCAGATGGATGCCCAGGCGGACCGACGATAGGAGTTCCATGGTCTCTTCGGACGTCATCATGGTTGCGGATTGCAGGGTGCCGACGGCCCGGGCCACGCGATCGAGCAATGCTTGACGGTTCTCACGGACCAGGGCGGTCCGTGCCATCCGTTCGTAACGCAGAATCTCGGTGATGACTTCGCGGATGTCAGCCAGGGCTGAGGCCTCGCTTTTGCCGAGCGTGATCTGGTTCGAGATCTGATAGAAATCACCCGAGGCCCGGCTTCCTTCCCCATAGAGGCCGCGAACGACGAGATTGATTTTCTGCAAGGCCTTGAAGGCTTTCTCGATCTGCTTGGTCATGCCGAGGGCGGGAAGATGCAACTTGACGCTGGCACGCATTCCGGTGCCGACGTTGGTGGGGCAAGCAGTCAGATAGCCGAATTGCTCATGGAAAGCGTAATTTAATTTGGCCTCAATCATATCGTCGATGCGGTCGATTTCCTCCCAGGCGGCTTCGAGGGCCAGTCCGCTACGCATCACTTGCAGCCGAAGCTGGTCTTCCTCGTTGACCATCAGGCTGACGGATTCGCGTTCATCGAAGGCGGCCCCGCGCGGACCTTCCATGACGTTGGCAAGTTCCCGGCTGATGAGTTGCCGTTCCACCAGAAACTGCCGGTCGATGGCGTCGAGTTTCGAGATGTCGATGTAGCTGAGCGAGCCGGGGACTTCGAGCTTGGTCACGCAATCGCGGATTTTCGCCTCGACCTCGGACTTTTGGTGGAGATTGGCACGATTGGTAAAGGGATGGTCCGCCAGATTACGGGCCAGGCGAATGCGAGTGGAGACGACTACATCGGATTCGGGGCCGGTGCCGCGCAACCATTCGCCGAGTTTGGAAAGCAAACGATCGAGATTCATTCAGCGGTCCTCATGCTTCGAATCAGGTCGCGCAGTCGGGCGGCCTCCTCGTAGCGTTCCTCAAGCACGGCATCACGGATGCGTTGCTGCATTTCCTCAATACTCTTTACGGGCGGGTTCAACGGAACACTCCGCGGCACTTTCCCCTCGTGCCGGACATGGCGATGGATTCGCTCCAGCAGCGGCTCGAGGGCGGCGCGAAACACTTCGTAATCCTTTGGGCAGCCTAGTCGGCCTTGGGTGCGGAACTGGGCGTATTTCATTCCGCAATGCGGGCAGACCAAGTCGATCGCTTCGTTCTTCGCCTTCTCCCCTTTTTTCTGGTTCAGAAGGAATTGTAGTAAAGCGGGGACGTTCAATTCCTGCTTCGCGTCGGGGATCAGGTCATGCTCTCGGGCACACGCTTCGCAGATGTGTACTTCGTGCTTTTTTTTGTTGATAATATCGGTCAGGTGGACCGTCGCCGGGCTATCGCAAAATTGACATTTCATGGACCCGGTCCTTCCTGCCCTGCAATCCTCCAGGAGCATACGCAACCTGGCTCGCCACTCTCAATTCCTCCAGGAGCATACGCAACCTGGCTCGCCACGCTTCGACCGCGGCGCTACGCGATTTCCTCGAGATGGCGGATGCGATCGCGCAACCGGGCCGCTTCCTCATAGGCTTCATCGATGACGGCCTTGTGCAACTGTTTTCGCAATTTACTCAATTCTTGCTGGTTTTGTCTTGTCTGGGGAAGCCGTCGAGGCGTCTTGCCGGCATGGCGGGTGCCGCCGTGGATTCCTTCAAGCAAGGGAGATAGTTCGGCCTGAAAGGTTGAATAATCGTGGGGGCAACCAAGCCGTCCGGTGTTGCGGAAATCGACAAATTTCAGGCCGCACATTTCGCATTGCCGGGTGCCGATCGTGCCCGATTCGTCCCCTTCATCTACTTCGCTCTGGCCTGCTTTGGTTAGACTTTTTGCGGCCTGGGGTTCGTAAAGATACTTCTGCGCGCAGTCCTCGCAAAGGTGAAGTTCCTCATACTGGCTCTCGCCGAGTACCTCAGTGATATGCAGCGTGGCCGTTTTTTGGCAGTTTTGACACTTCATCGCCACGAATCCATCAGGATGAAAAGTAGTCCTGTTGCTCCGCAACCGGTCGCCGGTTGCGGAGCAACAGGACTACTGAGAGCCACGACTTCCATCAATCGATGTTCGATGGAATGCCTCTATTCTAGCAGTCTTCGGCTCATCATCGCAAGGGCGGGGCGATTTTCAACCCGTAATCCCGCGACCGACCCAGGCGAGGAATGAGAAAATGCCGCACAGGATCCGAACGACGATCGAAATCAAGATGATTACCATACAGATCAAGCGGAAATTAAAGCCGCTGGAACTATCGCTCGAATCGCTCGTCGAGTAGCTACTCGAACCGGAAGAGTACGCGTAGCTGCCGGAAGAGTATGACGATCCGCTCGACGAATAGTTCGACGTGATATTGGAATCGTACGGCTTGGACGTCACGGGTGCTGGCCGATAAGTGGGTGCAACGGCCCGATATCGCTGGGCATAAGCGGGTGAAGCATCCATTGCGAATACCAGCAAGGCAAACATGGCGATGATGATACGATTCATGGCTGATTCCCCCATTCTTATTGCTTAAAGTGTGTCTCCACCCTGCTCAGCGGCGGAACTTGTTCGAAGGGGGGTGGGAATTCTGAAGAAAATTGAAAAAAGGTAGATGCCGGTGGCGACAGACCTCTGGTCTGTCGGAAAACGCCTGAATCGACAGACCCGAGGTCTGTCGCCACCGGTTGGTCAAACCCGGAATTCCGGCAGCGTCTGACCCTTCAATTGTTCCACCACATCAATCGCCCGTTGAAAGCGATGCCGCGTGAGAAGCTTTCGCAAGCGGCTGAAGGACCGCTGGGTGCCAACGTAGGTCCGGAAGCCGGACAGGCGCGACAGTGGCAAACGCGGTTGATCGGGATCGAATTCCCAGGGGTGGAAGTAGAGCATGGCGGCCGGTGACTGCAGTAAGTTTGCTTGTCGGATGCCCGCTTCCAGGATCCCCAAAGGAAACAACCGAAAGTAGCCGCCCCCCGCGACCGGGATGTTGAAATTGAACCAACGCAACGTGACCGGTGGAAGCTCGAACAAGCGATGTTGGGATCCAATGGCCAAGAATGGGGAACGAGGAGCATCAGCGATGCCGTAACGATCGTGCCGAACCGGGAAGATGGATGAATCGTATTGGAAACCAGCCTCGGCCAGCACATCAATGGCCCAGCCCGTTTCGCGGACGACGCTGAATGTTGGCGCTCGGTAGCCCTGAACAACCATGCCCGTCGCCTGTTCAAGGGCGTCCTTGCTCTTGTGTAAATCCTCGGCAAAAGTCGCCGGCGTGAAGTGATGCACGCGCCGGTGTTCCCAACTGTGGCTCGCCACTTCGTGACCGGCCGCATGGATATCCCGGACCAATCGTGGATGCGATTCGGCGATGCGTCCGACAATGAAGAACGTTGCTCGCACGTCGTAATCCGCCAGCAAATCGAGCAACTTACGAGTCGTCGTTTCCATCCTCGCGCTGTAGACGTCGCGTTGCAGGGCAGGGCAGTCGTACCCGGCTGCCGACTCGATTCGGTAGTGTTCCTCGACGTCGAAACTGAGGATGACCGGTTTGGGATCCATGCGGGAAAGTGTATCGGGAAAAGCCGCTCGCGGCTTCGCGCTCGCTTTTGTGAACGGAAACATATTCGTGAGTGAGCGCGAGCGCGAAGCCGCAAGCGGCTTTCAAATCTTTCATTGGCGATTCCGCCGCGCATCGACTATAACCAGTGACCGAAACCAAAACGCGTTCCTCCTGGAGGCTGCTGCCGTGAAACGTCTGAACGTGCTGGCGATCTTGATCATCTTCGCATCTCTCGAAGCATCGGCACGCGAGCCGATTCGCTTGGCGAACAATCCCGCCCTCTCGCCGGACGGCAAGACGCTGGCCTTCGACTATCTCGGCGACATTTGGACCGTGCCGACCACCGGGGGCGTCGCTCGTCCGCTTACCAAGAATCCATCGAGCGACTCCGCCCCGAAATTCTCGCCTAACGGCAAGGAAATCGCCTTCATCAGCGATCGCGACGGCTCGGCGCAAGTCTACGTGATGCCGGCGACCGGCGGCACGCCAAAACAGGTCACTTTTCACACTGCTGGCTTCACCTTGCACGAATGGACGCCAGATGGCGACAACGTCGTCGTCAGTGCCATGCGCGACCACGGCTGGAGCCGCCGGCAACCGGAGCGTTTCTATCTCATCAACGTCCGCGATCGCAAGGGCGAGCAACTCCTGTTCGACGATTACGGCACCAGCGGCAGCATCTCGCCGGACGGAACGAAAATGCTCTTCACCCGCGAAGGTCCCGAGTGGTGGCGGAAGGGCTACACCGGCTCGATGGCCGCGCAGGTCTGGATGTATGACTTCGCGGCGAAACAGTTTATCCCGCTTCTGGTGGAAGAACACGACCATCGCTGGCCGTTGTGGAAAGCCGACGGCAAGGCGATCTACTTCTGCAGCAACATGAAGAACGGTTTCATTCTTCAGGAAATGAATATTGAACCCCGGCCAGTGACCTCGCGAATTGAACGTAAACCGGTGAATCCGAAAACCGTCGCCATGTTTCCGGACGATTCCATTGTTTTCCCCGCCATTTCGCGCGATGGCTCGACCATCGTCTTTCGGCATCTGTTCGATTTCTATCGAGTCGAACCGGGCAAGAGCGAACCGATCAAGATCGAGATTCTCAGCGACGACGACCGTATTCCGGAACGCATCGAACGCCGAACTCTCGATCGTGCCAGCGCGGTCGCCTTCACGGGCGACGGCCTCGAGGTCGCGTTCATTGCTGGAGGCGATCTCTGGGTGATGGACACCGAGCTGAAGGAACCGAAGCGGGTGACGAAATCCGCCGAAGAGGAACGCACGCCGGTCTTCGCACCTGACGGAAATTCGATCCTCTTCATCAGTGATGTCAATGGCACAACAGACATCTGGAGAGCGACCCGCGCCAACGCGAAGAAGGCTTGGTGGCTCAACACACAATTCAAGCTGGAGCGTGTGACGACGGACGGCGAAATCAAAAGCGGCCTGAGCTTTAGCCCCGATGGATCGAAGGTCGCGTATGTTCGCGGTCGAGGTGATTTGTGGGTCGCCAATGCCGATTTTTCGAACCCGGTTCGCGTGATCGAGTCGTGGAATGCCCCGGATTACGATTGGTCCCCCGACGCGAAATGGCTCGTTTACGCCCTCTACGACAACGATTTCAACCGCGACATCTGGATCAAGCCGATCGATGGATCGAGGCCGCCGTTTAATCTTTCGAGGCATCCGTACAACGAGAGCGATCCGGTCTGGTCGCCCGATGGCAAGGTGATCGCCTTCGTCGGAGCCCGCGAGGAGAAGGGGAATTTTGACGTTCATTTCGTCTACCTCCGGGAAGAGGACGATCAAAAGAGCAGCCGCGAGCGGAGCATCGAAAAAGCGATCGAGAAGTTCCAAAAAGGCAGCACAACGCCGATGGTGAAGAAAGATACCCCATCCAAGGAAGAGGCACCGGAGCAGGGGCCGGAGCCGAAAGTGAAGGATGAGAAAAAGGTCGCGCCGGTAACCCCCAAGAAAGCTCCCCCCGAAGTGGTCATCGATTTCAAAGGCATTCACGATCGCATTCGTCGGGTGACGATTCCGAATTCCACGGAATCGAATCTCCTCTGGTCGCCCGATTCGAAGAAACTGGCTTTCTCGGCCTCGGTCGATGGTTCGACCGGCACTTACACCATCGAGCTTCCCGATAACTTGAAGCCGACGCTCCTCAATTCCGCGACCGGCTCGCAAGCTCGCTGGCTGAAAAATGGCCAGATCGTCTGGCTTTCAGGCGGGATTCCGGGTTCGATTTCCGGTTCAGCGACCGGTGGAACCGCAACGCCCGCCCCAGCCCTGACCCGTCTGCCTCTTGTCGGTCCGCGACCCGCGACCCCGGCCGCCGCCACGGGCGGCTATCGCTTCACCGCCTACCAGGATTTTGATCCGGCCCGGAAGCACCAGGCCGCCTTCGAAATCTGCTGGCGAACCATGCGCGACAATTGGTACGACGAGAAACTTGGCAACCGCGACTGGAATGCCGTGCGTGCCAAGTATCTTCCGGTCGCCGAGACGACCGAACAGGCCACGCTCCAGACGATCGTTTCCCTGATGCTTGGCGAACTGAACGGCTCGCATCTCGGCTTCTTCGCCGGTACGACGTCATTGCCATTGCGCCGCCCGGGCTTCCCAGGCGATGATCCATCGGGAAGCGGCAGCAAGTGGAGCGTCGTCACGGCCAACCTCGGCATCCACTTCGACGATTCGTTTCGGGGCCCGGGGCTGAAAATCCGCGAGGTTCTCCCCGAGGGACCCGCCGATCAAAAGAGAAGCCTCTTGCGTCCTGGCGAGATCATCGTCTCCATCGATGACGTTCCGGTCGATCTATCAATGGACCTGACCAAGATCCTCAATGGCCTGTCCGCCCGAGATATTTTGCTTCGGGTCAAGAATGCCGAGGGAACCGAACGCGAGGTAACGATCCGGCCAATTTCGTTCACGATCGCCCGCCAACTCGTTTACAAGAAATGGCTGCGGGACAACCAGGCCAAAGTCGAAAAGATGTCGAACGGCACCCTCGGCTATCTGCACATCCGTGCCATGGATCTGGCGAGCTTCCACGAGTTCGAGGAAGAACTTTACAACGCGGGAGCGGGCAAGCAAGGCTTGGTCATCGACGTCCGCGAGAACGGTGGCGGCTTCACGGCCGATCATCTGCTTACCGCGCTCACGCAACCCCGGCATGCCATTGCCGTCCCTCGTAATGGCGGTCAAGGTTATCCGCAAGATCGCACGGTTTACGCCACTTGGAACAAGCCGATCGTTGTCTTGTGCAATCAGAACTCGTTCAGTAATGCGGAAATCTTTAGCCACGCGATCAAAACCCTGAAACGCGGCCATCTCGTCGGCGTCCCCACTGCTGGGGGTGTCATCAGCACGGGCGGTGTCCCAGTCATGGACGTCGGCTTTCTCCGTCTTCCCTTCCGCGGTTGGTATGTGGCCGAAACCGGCGAGGACATGGAATTGGGTGGTGCTGTTCCCCATCACATCGTCTGGCCCTGGCCAGGCGATGCGGCCCAAGGCAAAGACCCACAAATTTCCAAGGCCGTTGAGGTGCTGCTGCAAGACGTGAAGGAGTGGTCGAATCGTCCGCAGCCGAAATTAAGGAAGGCGACCGACCGGTAATCGATTTCGTTTAGCCGCTCCTCGAAGGGTTTCCGGAGAGGAGCGCGGTCAGCGGAAGTCCAAAATTTTTATTTCCGTACACAAAGCGCTACATTTTGT
>JAIOQJ010000165.1 GCA_021413475.1 Planctomycetota bacterium
GTTTTCGCCTTCCGAAAGTTTGGCGCGAAGTTCCTGAATCTGCTCGCGTAGGCTGCTGGCCTGGCGATCGATGAAGAGGGCCGGGTCGCCGAGTTCGCGCTGGGAAAGGCAAACGAGCGTCCAGAATTCGACGGCCCCGCCGAACTGGGTGATGATGCCGGAAAGCAAGTCACTGAGGGCCGCTTCGTGTTGCGGCATCAGGTTCGAAGCCATGTCTGTTACCCGGGTGAAGCACAAGCGGCCATCCCGGCCCAGCATTGGCGGAGACTTAGAACGATATTGCGAAACAATCCTGCCGGCATATTCAGCGGTCCATCCCGCGTGTTGATTTGAGCGAGATTGATCATCACGTATTCCTCGGCAGGGCGAGCGACGATAAAGCCGAGACAATCTTCGGGCAGCCACTCCTTCAGACTGATTAACTCCTGATGGCCGCCGCGGTAACGCAACTGGTCGAACGGACGCAACGCGATTTTACTGGACGGTTGGTGGAGAATTCCCACCCCGTATTCGGTCCGGTCGCGTGCCAGGGCTTCGCGGACCGCGTTCAGTTCGTCTGGATCGACCGTGAACATGATGCCTCGATGGATTGCAAATCTTCAGGCGATGGCTTCACGAACAATTTTGCCGGCCACGTCGGTGAGCCGTTCGTCCCGGCTATTGTGCCGGAACGTCAACCGTTCATGGTCGAGGCCGAGCAGATGCAGGATTGTGGCGTGGAAATCGTTGACGGAGATCCGATTTTCGACCGCTTTCAGGCCGAACTCATCTGTCGAGCCGATTGCTTGCCCGCCGCGCACTCCGCCACCTGCCAGCCACATCGTGTAGCCGAATGGATTGTGATCGCGTCCCTTGCCGCCTTGCGAAAACGGCGTGCGGCCGAACTCGCTGCACCAGACCACCAGCGTGTCGTCGAGCAGGCCGCGTTGCTTCAGATCGTGCAGTAACGCCGCTATCGGCTGATCGACATGGCCGCACATCCGCTCGTGGTTGGTGTTGATGTTATCGTGCGCATCCCATTGCGTGACCAGCGGTCCCCCGCCGGAATATACCTGAACGAAACGAACGCCGCGCTCGACCAAACGCCGAGACAGAAGCAACCGCGTGCCGAAATCGGCGGTTTGCCTGCGATTCAGGCCGTATGCCTCGCGAGTCTTTTCCGTCTCACGGGTCAGATCGACGGCTTCCGGGGCGTTCTGCTGCATCCGGAAAGCAAGCTCGTAACTGGCGATCCGGGCCTGCAATTCCGTGTCAGTCGGGTCGAGGCTCTGCTCGTTCAATTTCTGGATCAGATCGAAAGCCGGCCGCTGACGATCCTCGCCGACGCCCTCGGGAGGCCTCAGATTCAGGATCGGCGTCGCCCCTTTGCGGAAGAGTGTCCCTTGGTGCACGGCAGGGAGGAATCCCGCGCTCCAGCATGGCGCGCCCCCTTCAGGCACGCCTTCCGGCTGCGGCAGAACGCAGTACGCGGGAAGATTCTCGCTGACGCTGCCGAGGCCGTAGGTGACCCAGGAACCGAGGCTGGGATAGCCCATCAGGGGCCGACCGCTGTGAAGTTCGTACATCGCTGGGGCGTGGATGGTGGAAGTACACCAGCAGGAGCGCAGCAAGCAAATATCGTCCACGCAAGTCGCGAGCCGGGGCATCAGGTCGGACACCCACTGCCCACTCTGGCCGTGGCGTTTGAACTCCCGCGAACTCGGCAGCAGGGCTTCATTCCCCTTGGTGAACTGGCTCATCGGCCGGCCGATGCTCTCGGGCAACGGCTTGCCGCGGTGCTTTTCCAGTTCCGGTTTGGGATCGAAAAGGTCAAGCGGGCTCGGCCCGCCGACCATGAACATGAAGATGACGCTCTTGGCCCGGGGCGGGAAGTGAGCGGCTTTCGACGAAAGCGGATTGGCGTTCTTTCCCGCCGCCGCGATCGCGTCGCGCTGGAGGAGCCAATTCAACGCAATACCACCGAGTCCGCCGCCCGCATGTAAGAGAAACTCCCGGCGCGAGTGCGGCGTCGTGAAGTGACTCGATGATGTAGGACTAAATTCCATCTCTTCAGATTACCCGCGATGGTTGGCCGATGCAAGGAGCCGCTTGCGGCTTCGCGTTCGCTTGATTGCCGCAAATGACTTCGTGAAGGAGAGCGAGCGCGAAGCCGCAAGCGGCTAATACTCAATTGCCTCGCTGAGGATCAGAATCCGCCCTGCCGTCGCTTTCACGGGAAAAGATTCAGCGACTGGGCCAGTGAACCAAACGCTCAGTTTCATCCCGTTCTTGATTTCGTCGAATTTGGCGTCCACGAGCTTGCCGTTCACGGTCTTCTGGATTTTGGTCTGATCCGTCACTCGGATCGAGGCTTTCTCGTAGGCGAATTTCAAGTCTTTGGGCGCTTCGACGAGCATGAAGCCGGTGAATGTGTTTTTCTTTCCCAGTTCCTTGGTAACTGTGATGTTCGAAGCAATGCCCTGGATTGAGGGTTTCGGCTCGTCGGCCGCCGGAAGGCCCGATGAGAAGAGCAGGGTGAATAGACAGGTCGTGGTGCGCATGATTGCCTCCATGTTAGGGGACAGATGTAAGAATCCCCCTAAATTAGGGGTATACACTCGCGGGGAGGATGCCCACCTCATTCAAATTGTAAGGAGATCATGATGAAGTACGCCGTGATCGGAATTCGCACGCTGTTAGGACTCGCATTTGTTGTCTTTGGGCTGGAGCACTTCCTGCATTTCATGAAGATGCCTGTGCCGGAACTTCCTCCTGCCGCTATACATCTCATGTCGGCCTTCGGACCGACCCATTACCTCGATGTGGTCAAGGTGATCGAAATTATCGGGGGTGTTCTCCTACTTACCGGCTTGTTCGTGCCTCTGGGCCTGGTGTTGCTCACCCCGGTCATCGTCAACATCGCTCTCTTCGACGTTCTGATCATGCAGAAGCCAGGAGCGCTCGGATTGCCGATGCTCGCGATGGCGATCTTCCTGATCTGGGCCTATCGTGCGCATTTCCGCTCGGTGTTCGCGATGAATGCTCGATGGGAATGCTGCAATCGCAGCTAGTCGAAGGGGGATACGGTGAGTTGGTTCAAGCTCTTGATGAAATGGCTCTTCGCGATGCTGTTCATCGTGGCGGGTGTCCTTCATTTCATCCGGCAGGATTTTTACCTCCGCATCATGCCGCCGTATCTGCCCGCGCATCTGGAACTCGTCTGGCTAAGCGGGGCGTTTGAAATCTGTTTGGCCGTCCTGCTGCTGATCCCCCGATACACCGCTTACTCCGCATGGGGATTGATCGCCTTGCTGATAGCGGTGTTCCCCGCGAACGTTCACATGGCGATCAATTCGCAACTCTTTCCGGAAATCAGCCCGTCCTTCCTGTGGGCGCGATTGCCGATGCAGGGGGTGTTGGTCGCGTGGGCGTGGTGGTTTGCCAAGTAGTCCGATTGCTCTGCAACCGGACGACCGGTTGCAGAGCAATCGGACTACTTCGGTAAAGGCACCTGATCCTTACTTCCCAGATACGCCACCAAATCGCGAATCTCATTGGCGGTTAGCTTTTCCAGAACCCCTTCCGGCATGATCGACAGCGGCGATTGGGTGCGGGATTCGATTTCATCCTTGGGAAGGACGATCACCTCGTTCGGCGTCTGGATCGTCAACGCCTTTTCGGTTTCTTGCTTGATGATGCCGTTGATCGTCCGACCACTCGTAGTTTCGATTTTCGAAACCTGATAATCTCGCGAGACGATCGCGCTCGGATCGAGCATGTTTTCCAGCACATAGTCGAGGTTATATCGCTGAGCACCGGTCAGGGCCGGGCCGATGTTGCCGCCATCGTCGTATAGCCGATGGCACGACGCGCAGTTCTTCGCAAAGACCATTCGTCCCTTCGACAAGTCAGCAGTCTTCAACAAATCCGGCGTCAGCATTTTTTTGAACTTCGCCAGTTGTGCGGTCTTCTCCGCCGACGCCGGCTTGATTTGTCCCCAGACTTTGGCGAGACGCTCCTGCACATTCTTGTCCTTCAATCCCTGCATTTGCCGGGCGACGAACATCGAAACATCGGCCCGCTGGATCTGCTTCGATTCAACGGCATCGAGCAACGCGAGGGCCCACGCCGGCCGGGCGGCCAGGGTCTGCACGACGTCCGCTTTCTCAGAGTCCGAAAGCTTGGGATAGATGCCGAGCAGTTGCTTGGGAGTGTCGTCGTTCTTGAACGCGGCCAGGCCGCGAATGGCGGAGCCACGCATGTCAGCATCGGCGAGAAGGTCATTGAGAATCGGGATCATCGCGGGATTCTGCTGGACTAGCAAGGCTTGCAGGGCGTCGTAGCGATTGGCCGTTGAGGCCGTTTGATCCGCGACCAGCTTCTTCAAAGACTCGACCGCTTTTTCATCGCCGAACACGACGGCGAGACGCATCGCCGACTTGCGGACGTCAGCCAACTTGCTCTTTTGAAGTGTCGCATAGGCCTTTTCCCAGTTCTTCGGGGTCGTGACCTGTTTGCGGCCAAGTAGACCGTCTTCGATTCCTTGGAGAATATCCAAAATCGCATCATCGCTTTTCGCGGTCAACACACTGATCAACTTCGGCCAAAGATCCGGACTTCGATCAGAAATTTCGACCAGCCGACGGGCCATGTATCGCCGTAACAGCGGCACTCGCGCAGTTGCGAAGACTTGCATAGCCTCGTTTGGCAATACCTCGACCAGCGGTAGGGCCGCGTACCAGAGCATCAACGACAAATTGGGACCGATTATCTCCGCGCGCCGGGCCAGCCTATACAAGATCGGGCTCCGTTTCTCAACACGCACGCGCTGCAGCGCGGAGGCAATTGCCATTTGCACAACCATCGACGAGTCCTTTTCTGCCACGACTGCCAGAAGTTCCAGCATGAACTCATCAATCTTGTCAGCATCAACCGACATTCGTATCGCCCAGGCTCGTACTTGTTCCTGTTGACTGTGCTCGATGAGGGACGCGAGGTTGGAGGCATTCATCTCGCCCATCGAATAGAGCGTCCACAAAGCGCGGAGTTTGAGCGTCAGACCATCATCGCCCAATTGCTTTCGAAGTTCAACAACCGCGTCCTTGTCGAACTTTCCGGCCGCCGCCCGCTCCTGCAAAAGCCGCCGGGCGTGCCGCACCTGCCATTCATTTTTGTGCGTCTGCAACTTCACGAGCTCGGCGTCGCTCAACTTCGATAGATCGCCTTCCCATTTCTTCGGTTTGCCGAACGTGTACTTGTAAATGCGGCCGTTAGTCCGGTCGACTTCGACGTGATTATGGCACTCGCCCGTGTCGGTCCAGTCGGATGCGTAAACGCCGCCGTCGGGGCCGTAGCGGATGGCGATGCCGCGGAACCAAGGGTCGTTGGCCAACATGAAATCGGGTTCGTGCTTGGCGACGTAGCCGCTCCCTTGGCGTTCGAGTCGATCGTGATTGATCCGGCTGCCGTGCAGATTCAGCATGAAGGCCCCGTTGCGGTATTTGTCAGGAAAATTATCGCCGAGATAGACCATACAGCCGACGTGAGCGTGCCCGCCGCCCGCTTCGCTGTGGATGCCCTTGCCGCCGCGCGAAGTGGTCCAGCTACCGCCGCCCCAGTGAATATGGTCGGCACATTGCGGCATGAGCGCGTAGGTGTTCGGGGTCAAATCCTGGCCGTACATCCGTTCAAAATGAGCTCCCTGGATTACATGCCAGAGATGGCCGATCACGCAATTCGTGATGAAGCACTCGCCGAATTCGTCGAAATCGATGCCGAACGGATTGGTGGTGCCCGACGCGAACGTCTCGAACACCTTCCGCGTCGGGTGATAACGCCATACGCCGCAATTCATCGCGATGCGGTCTTTTTCCGGCGTTCCGGGCTTGCCGACTCTCGAAGTCGCGATGATGCCATTGAGGCCGTAGAGCCAACCGTCGGGGCCCCAGATCAGCCCATTTACGACGTTGTGGCTGCACTTCAGGCTCCAACCGTCGAGCACGACTTCGGCCTTGCCGAGTTTCGGCACGTCCGCGTTGAAATCGCACGGAATGAAGAGCAGATTCGGAATCGAGCAAAGCCAGATGCCGCCGAAACCGAGTTCGATGCTGGTGAGGTTGGCCCCCTTGTCGAAGATGACGTGTCGCTTGTCGAATTTACCGTCGCCGTCGGTATCTTCGAACATCAACACGCGATCGGAGCCTTCGGGTTTGTCAGTCCATTTGGGCGAGGAGAGGCACTCGACCACCCACAAACGGCCACGGTCGTCGAACGTCATGGCAATCGGTTGCAGCACGTCCGGTTCGCCGGCGAAGAGCGTCGCGTGGAAACCCTCCGGCAGCGTCATCCGCTTGGGTGCCTCAGCGGGAGGCAACGGCCGATCTTGCGCCTGGCTGATGGAAGTGAAGAAAAACAGGATGAAAAGGGAGAGAGATCTGCTCATCGTGGAAATCACGTGGGTTAGGAATAACGGTCTTGTCGATTCGGAATCAATACCGGAAAGAGTATCGTAAACGGCTGACGAGGCCAGCGCCGAGAAAATTCCGACTTTCGCGAGCCGGGAAAATTGACAGGCGAAATAATGCCGCTTGAAATTTTGTCCGATATGATCGAGGATAAGGAATCGATTCGCATTCGGTTGAAGTCTCGATGATGTGCAATACCTCATTTCTCGATCGCTCGAGGATTCGAATCATGCGGTTGCTTGGCTTTCTCATACTGATGATCGGTTTGATGTCTTCCAGCGGATGCGGGAAAACTCAACCCAAGTTTAGTATCCCAACGCTCTACACGGTTAAGGGTGTATTGGTTTTGAAGGGAGTGCCCGTCACAACCGGTGGCGAAATCCAGGCTTATCTGCAACCGGATGACTTGGGCATGGTGATCAAAGGAATCGTGGGGAGCGACGGCCGATTTGAATTGACGACCAGGCTCGCCACTGATCCAGAAGGCAAAACGCAACCCGGTGCCCCCGAGGGTCTGTACAATCTGGTTTATCGAGCGGAGAACGCTGAGCCGGTTGACATCCCTAGCAATTTTCAGCCGGTTCGAGCCGATATTTTTAACGAGTGGTACATTGAATTGCCGAAGTGAGAATTCGTGCCGTCGGTCGTGGCAACCATTAAACGGCACGAGATTTCAGGCTTCTCGTGAGCTTGGCGTCTGCTCGCCGGTTCGAAGACGGGCCTAAATATTCCCTTCGATTCCCTGTTGATGAAAATAGTGCGTGATCTTATCCTGATTCGCGAGGAGCCAATCGATACCTGGCTCATGCCGCATGGCTTTGCGAATGACCTTCGCTGTCGCTTCCCGGTGAACCTGAAAAAGTGCGGCATGATCGACCTGGCCTTGCGGGACTGCCAGGACAGCGGGATCAAGCCAAACCGAATAAATGATACCCAGATCGTTGGCCTTTTCCTTCGGAATGTCACCGGCTCGGACCGCATCTAGAACACCATTGGCAATACCGGCCTGCACGGTTCCCATCAAAATGTTCGTATAGCGCGGGTCGCGGACCGTGACCTTGCTGACCATAATTGTTACGGGGCGGATCTGAACGTCGCTATTCAGAATCGCAAAGACCTTCGTGTGGCCCTTTACCTGTTCGCCGATCAGATGGGCCAGGGCGTGGCCAACGGGGCCGTCGAGTTCGCCAAGCACGATTTCCGGTTCCGCGCAAAGATAATCGAGGTTGCCTTCGACGAGCGCTTCGCCTGTCCGCATCACAATTCGCTCTGGCATGATTTATTCCTGTAAAGAAATAATGATAAAAGTCTAACGAATGAAAAACCCAGCTCGTTCACCGATATTTCTCATATCCCTCAATTTTAGGCTGGACCTGGGACGATAGGTGGTTTAATCTCATAGATGACTATATGTTTTCGCCAGTCACTTTTGGTTGGTTTTCCTTCTATTCTCGAAGGAGCAGGTGATGACTCGTCAGGTGCAGGTTCGTCGTCGGGGGTTCACGTTGATCGAACTCCTCGTGGTAATCGCGATCATCGCCATTTTGATCGGCATGTTGCTCCCTGCCATTCAACGGGTTCGGGAATCCGCGGCGAATGTCAAATGCAAGAGCAATATGAGGCAACTGGGTGTTGCCCTTCACACGTTCCAGGCAGCCCACAATTCGTTCCCCACCTACAACGGGGCCTATCCGCTCATCAATGGATCGACTGAAGTTGTCACAAGCGGTGCATCATTGACGCGATCCGTGTATGGCAGCTGGGTGGTGCATCTTCTGCCCTTTATCGATCAGAACAACTTGTTCGAATCGATTAAGAAGGATGTGGAAACGTGGGGAAATGTCACGCCAAGCATTACGAGAGACAATCTTTGGCAGCCACAGTACATTGAACAGGAACCCGCAGTCCCCGCGAGATACACAATCTGGGCGGCACAGCCAGGGGCTACCACGACGACAACTGCTGCGACCCCGGGAACACCTACTTTGGTCAGATCGATCAATGGGGCGGGATACGAAATTTATACGGTCGTGAACGTAGGGGCATCGGCGGGGACGACGACTTATTCGCCGCTACCTCGCGATCCAGACCCTGGGACCCCCAGACCTGCAGTCCTGGCCCCCAATAATAATTACAATCCTGACAGGACTCCTCCTGGCTTTGTGGGGGTTTGGAACAAAGAGTATTCTGGAACGATCTTGCGCATCCTGCAATGTCCGTCTGATGCCAGCGTTGGTACCGATGGTGCGAAATCAAAGCCGGGATTGGTTTACGCGGATTCGGCCAACGGCGCGTGGGGGAGCACGAATTATCTTGCCAATTGGAATGCGCTGACGACTGGTGAGCCCTTGAAAGGCTATACCGCGCCTCCCGGTTCAATGGCGACCCTTCGAGATGGTTCGTCATGTACGATCATGTTTGCTGAAGCCTATTCTCAGTGCGAAAGTAAAGGTCGTACGGCTCTGATCGCATGGCACACGAATAGCAGTCGTGATTCCGGCCCTCCCGGCGGCACTCACAATTTTGGATTGACTTCCCATGTTCAAGGATTGACGGTGACAGGTAGCCCTCAGGTGACGCCGCCTTTTGATCCTTCGACCGGTGCAAATAGCGTGAGAGGTATCCCGAACCCAACCGCCAGCATAAACTTTTTCTTCCAGATTCGGCCAAAACCGAAGGCTTTGGGAGGTTGTACAGCCGCTGACAGAATTTGTTGCAGTTCGATGACGGTGCAATCGGGGCATTCGGCGTTGAATGTGGTCATGGGTGATGGTAGCGTCAGGAGCATCAGTCCCAACCTCGATCCGAACACGTGGCGTCAACTCATGCTTCCGAGTGATGGTGAAACGACGGGCGACGGCTGGTAGGACATGGGTTTGCTTCTGAAATTATTTTCGAGACCTGGTTGCCGTTGCGGCCGCCGGGTCTCTTTCTTTTTCCGCCGTTCCTTCTTCCTGTTTGACAAACGCCTTGTTCTCGGGTAAACCAGATACTGTCGTTTCTCTCTTCCGATTCGGAAATTACTCGCGACATTTGTTTGCCTTTGTCAACCAGGTCGATTATCTTCAGAAAATAGCTGATTTCTCGATGTGGTTGGTTCCGCTGGCGTTTTGGGAGATGGCATCAGGCATGCCCGCGCAACTCCTGGCCCTGACTGATGGACCCAGCATTTTGCTGGATAAGCCCATTTTGCTCCTGGGTCGTCATCCTGAATGCGATATCCAGCTGAACTCCCGCAAGGTGTCCCGCCGTCATTGTTGCATCGCCCAAGTGCGCGATTATCTTGTCGTTCGCGATCTCGGCAGCACCAACGGTATTCGCATTAACGGCGACCGCGTTCTGGAAGGCAAACTCGTCGCCGGCGATGAATTGACCGTTGGCAATTTTAAGTACCAACTCAGTTTGGATTCACCCGGCGAAGGTCTTGATCTATCGTCCCCGCCTTCAAAACGACGTAAACCCAATCGATTGTTCGAGAGTTCGGATGAACCAGTCGCGCTCGATGACCATTTGTCGCTGAGCCGCGTGCTTGATGGCTTGCCCGCGGAACCGTCGAGCCCTCCCGTTCGGTCCACCGCTAAAGGCCCGCAAGGGGCCGATGGGGCTTCCATTCTCCCGAGCAATCTCGATTTGCTGCCGCCCAGCGGTTCGATGCCGCGGCCTGGGTAGCCGCTTGCGGCGTTATCGCCGAAAAACAATCTCGATCCCATCCGATTTATCGGGAATCTTGGTCGTCCAGCTTGGGCCGTCTTTTTCGCGCCAGGTGAATTCACGAGGTAGTTTCAGTGATAGATAATGGCGGCTGCCAAGCTTGATCGTACGGCCGTTGAGATCAATCACCACATCACGCTCGCTGTGGTTGAAGAAGCCGACCCCGACCTCTGCGGTGTTTGCCTTCGCATCGGCCGCCGCCATTACGACGATCACATCATACGGCTTTGTTGTGTCGTCGAGGCGCGCGGGGCTAGCCGACTTGGTACGCGACGCGGGAATTTCAGACGGACCTTCCGGCAACGGAGGCACCTGCTTCGGCGGCTCGGCGATTGCGGTACCAAATAGTGAGATTGTTAGCAGGGTTGAGAGAAACAAATAAATGTGACGGTTCATTACGGACTCCATTCACGGGATTGAGACGCTCCTTCGCTGGAGTCAATTTAACGGTCCGGACGCCTGATTCCAAGCCATATTCATCCGCACGTCGATTGCGGACTCGTAGCCGAAGTCGCGAGACTTCAGTCCTGGCGTCATCTGCGGTCTCACGACTTCAGCTACAAAGGCTCACCAGACGCCTCGATTCCGGGTGAAACTTTGAGCCCGCAGCCTATATTACCGAGGTTAGACTCCGAACTTACTCCCTCGCCCTCGGCTGGCACTATGAGCATTCCCCCTGTCGTTCCTTCCTCGACATATCCATCCGATCGGGCCATCATCGGCGAACAGGACTTGTACCTGTTCAACGAAGGCAGCCACTACAAACTCCACGAGAAACTCGGGGCGCATCCCTGCACCCGCGACGGCGTGACCGGCACGCAGTTCGCCGTATGGGCACCGGGAGCCTCGCAAGTCTACGTGATGGGGGATTTCAACGGCTGGCACAAACATAACTGGAAGCTGTACTCGAAGGATTCATCCGGTATCTGGGTCGGTTTCGTGCCGAATCTCGGGCCGGGCGCGGTTTACAAATACCACATCGTTTCCCAGTTCAACGGCTACGAGGTCGATAAGGCCGACCCGATGGGCTTCTGGCATGAAACGCCTCCGCGCACGGCCTCCGTCGTTTGCGACATGAGCTACAAGTGGCACGACGACGAATACATGAAAACGCGCTGGAAGAAAAATACCCTGCGCTCGCCGATTTCGATTTACGAAGTGCATCTCGGTTCCTGGATGCGGATTCCCGAGGAGGGAAATCGCTGGCTGGGCTACCGCGAGATGGGAAATCGCCTGGTCGAATATCTCAAGCAGACGCACTTCACGCACGTGGAACTGATGCCGATCACCGAGCATCCGTTTTTCGGTTCCTGGGGATATCAGACCACGGGCTTTTTCGCGCCGACCAGCCGTTTCGGCACGCCGCAAGATCTGATGGTCATGATCGACCATCTGCACAACCACGGTTTCGGCGTTATTCTCGATTGGGTCCCCTCGCATTTTCCATCCGACGAGCACGGCATCGCCTACTTCGACGGCACGCATCTCTACGAGCATGCCGACCCGCAGCAAGGCTTCCACCCCGATTGGGGCAGTGCTATCTTCAATTATGGCCGGCACGAGGTTCGGTCTTTCCTTCTCTCCAGTGCCATGTTCTGGCTCGAAAAGTACCACATCGATGGCCTGCGCGTCGATGCCGTCGCCTCGATGCTTTACCTCGATTATTCCCGCAAGCACGGCGAGTGGATCCCCAACTGCTACGGCGGCAATGAGAATCTCGATGCCATCGATTTCCTCCGCCGCTTTAATACCGAAGTCTACAAGAACTTTCCCGATGTGCAGACCTATGCCGAGGAATCGACGGCCT
>JAIOQJ010000397.1 GCA_021413475.1 Planctomycetota bacterium
TCGGCGAACAACCGAATCGCCTCGGGATACGCCACGCATTCCTGCTCGAAGACCCGCGCCGCCAACGTCTCCGCCGTGTCGTCATCCAGCACGGCAACGGGTCGTTGCACGATGATCGGTCCATGGTCGTATTGATTGTCCGCGAAATGCACCGTGCAACCGCTCACCTTGGCGCCATAAGCGAGCACGCCTTCATGCACATGATGCCCGTAAAACCCCTGCCCGCAAAACGCAGGAATCAGCGACGGATGCACGTTCATCACCCGACCCAGAAAATCGTCCGGCACCTGAATGAGCTGTAAAAATCCCGCCATGCACACGAGATCGACGTTCGCCGCCCGACACGCATTGAAGATTCGGCGACTGAACTCCTCGCGACTCCCCGCTTCTTGGCGCGAGACAACCGCCGTCGCAATCCCGGCCCTCCGCGCCCGCTCAAGGCCGAACGCATCCGCGTTGTTCGAAATCGCCAGCACGATCTTGGCCCGTAGCGATCCCGCGGCGATGCGGTCGATCAGGTTCTGCATCGTCGTGCCGCCGGCGCTGAGCAAGATCGCCAACCGGATCGGATCGCTCGCCATGACACCACCTCTTTAAACGCCGAAAATCGCCTGCGAATTCTCGCGCAACAACAACCGCCCAAGCGCCACCGCTTGCGTCTCGGTATATGTCCCAGGCCGCACGAAATGCTCGGCCAACATCCCCGCCAACAGACGCCGATACATGTCGAACTTCGGCAGAATGAACTCGAGCTTATACGCATCGCTATAGTAGCCGACCTGTTTCGTTTTCGGCACCGCTTGCAACCGGGCCAACGTGTCGCGTTCGATGAACGTCGGAGTCCTGCCCTTGAAAGACGCCGTTCTCATAGACGCGCCGGTTGACGCCGATCATCAAATCGAACGGCAGCTTATATTGGGCGCAATGGTCGGCCAACATCCAGAACACGCCGCGCGCCACGGTCGGTTTCGCCTCCGCATCGCCGCCGATGACGCGTTCGAGCGCCAGGGTCAAATCGTCATCGCCCACCGGCGCGGGCGAAAAATCGGGCGGCAGCGAAATCGCGCACGCCTTCGCCCCCTTGGCCGTGAAATGGTCGAACAGCTTGGTGATCCCCGCGCGGACATGCCACGCGCTAGCAGGCACTTCGCCCGTCGCCTTCAAGAATCGTTCGCGCACGGCTGGCTTATCAAGATGAAAGACCAAATCGTCCGTCCGCAGGCACGGCACGTAAACCTTCGTATCGAACCCTTCGAGCGGATCGTCGAAGTCGTTCGTCAAAAAGATCATCTCGACGTTCGTCTTCTTGAGAACCTGCTTTTCCCAATCGGGCTGACCGAACTGCTTCTGGGCCGTCGACCAGAGAACCTCGGCGTCGCCCCCCGTGATGCGGTCGCCCGTGAACCCCAGAAAGCTACGGGCGATTTCGAGGAACCAGGAATATTGGGCGGTGTTGTCGATCTGGGGGAGCCAGTTGAGCAGAGCCTCAACGCGTTCGCGAGGGCCCACCTCGGGCGCCAGGGGCGCTTTGTCCATGCCGGCGGAATGCGAAAGCTCGGTGTAATAGTGATAGCCGAGAATGTCGTCGAGCGTTTTGGACGGAGCGCTGAGCGGATTGATGTGCGAGTGCGGATCGATGAGGACGATCTTGCACAATTCCGAATACAGGTCGCGAGTCAATCGATCGCCGATCATGGGAACCTCGATGTTGTCCGCAGTCTCCGCCAGCGAATCGCTCCGGATTATGCCCTTTCTTACAATCGCGATTGTAAAAACCAACCCAACCGGGAAAGTTTCCCGAAGCCGCCCCGACGGCGCCACGCCTCCGAAAAACTCGTCAAAATCTTTTACCCGTTATCGAGAAACAACTTGCGATCGCGCCATGACTCCGCGGCTGCGGTCGGGCCAGGATTTGGCATCGCGCGTGCATTGTCTTACTTCGGCTAGAAAAAACGACGGACTCCCGGAACAGGACTCTTGGCCTTTCCCCCAAGGCCAAACGTTCGTCGGATGATCTGCCAGGTTCCGCGACCCAAGGCCCATCCCCCGTGGGCCTTGGGTCTTCGATAAACTCCTTACCCCCGTTTCAGTCCCCATCCCCGCATCCCCTCACTCACCCCTCCTTCCCCCAGGAGGGGTTTCTTTTTGCGCCTAGTGCATCGTCCAGACTAAATTTTCGCGCTATCGTTGCAGGTAGCCCGACGCGTTAGCGAGGGTTGACGGCATACGACGCACTACTAGGTCATGTCTCCAGAATCCGCGAATCGATTCAACATTCCTATAAACAACAATGCCCGCGCAAACACCCGCCAATCTTCATTTTCGAGGAAACCTGCCATGCGATGGATGTCTGCGGTTTGCGTCTTTGCCGTGTGTGTCGCACCAGCTCACGCCAACGTCAAACTCGCTCCGATCTTCGCAGACAACATGGTGTTGCAACGCGACATGCCGGTCCCGATCTGGGGGACAGCCGCCGCATCCGAAGCCATCACGGTCACGTTTGCCGGGCAGAAGAAGTGCAAGTCGGCGTCGCTGTCGTTGAAGGCGGCCACGCCCGTGTTCGGAAGTTCGGTCGAACAACCGCGAAGACTTGCCGGCTCTGCCCTTCCGCACCGACAAACTGCCGACGGCGAAGAAGAAGTAACGATGTCAGTTGGGGACAGCAGCCTGGGCGCGCCGCGCGGCCCGGCTGCTGATCGCCGCTAAGAACTGCAAACCCAAGGAAGATCGCTCCCATGCCACGCTGGAAATTCGCCGATTTCGCGTCGATCCCGCCCGTCCCCTGCCCTTGCGGCCTGGCGCGGCGGGCATTTCATGGCATCAGCGAATTCCCCGGCACCATCCACATCACCGAGATCCAGGAAAACGCTCGCCTCCACTATCACAAAACGCTCACCGAAACCTACGTCTTCCTGAAATGCGAAGCCGACGCCCAGATGGAACTCGACGGCGAAATTATCCCCATCCGCGAACTCCAAAGCATCGTCATCCCGCCTGGCGTCCGACATCGCGCGCTGGGGCGGATGACCGTGCTCATCGTCGTGCTTCCGGAATTCGATCCGCAGGATGAATGGTTCGATGAATAAGGAATTGTCGCCTTTCGAGACGGTTGAGGAACATCGCAAAATCGGAACGGAGAGAGCCGATCGAGAACTGGATCGCACGGCAAGGCGCTTGTTACCCAAGCCGAACCCCTGGTGGCATTTGGAGGAATTGCAGAAACCTGACTGCTCAGAACCGTCTGAGTAGTCAATAGTTACGGCAATCTGTTGCCTTGAGCCCGCCTCGATTTCGAATCGTTAGGAGGGCAAAATGAGGGCAATCGTGAGGTTGCGTTGGAGATACGTCGCTGGGCGCGGACGCGGCCCAGAGCGTACCTTCCATGCGTCCTTCCGAGGTTCTCGTCATGGCATGGCTCGAACAAACCCCCGATTCCGGCAACTTCAAAATCTGCTTCCGCTGGGGCGGAAAGAAAAAACGGAAATCGTTGCCGACCGCCGATCCGAAAACGGCTCAGGCAACCCTGCTCCGCTTCGAAGAGAATCTGGCGCTCCTCGAACGAGGCCGGCTCGAATTGCCCGCTTCCGGTGACATCATGACGTTTTTGCTTTCCGACGGCAAGCTCTCAGAGTCGCCACGGGCGAGTGTTAAGCGCCCGTTGACGCTCGGTGAGGTCGTAACACGCTATCTCTCGGCGCTCGGCAATGGGTCTGTGGAAGCGAATTCTCTCGACACCATTCGTCTTCACCTCGAGCATTTCCAAAAGAAGTTGGGCGAGTCATTTTGTATTAAAGACTTGGCGACCGCCGATCTTCAGGACTACATCGACAAACGCGTCCGATTGAAGGGCAAGACATCGATCCCCCTTAGCACCGTGACAATCCGAAAGGAACTGGAAACGGTTCGCGCCTGTTTCAACTGGGCGGTTCAGGGCAGTCTTTTCAGCGGGGCCTTTCCCAACAAGGGGCTTCGCTTTCCCAAAGGCGAAGATAAACGGCCTTTCATGACGTGGGAAGATGTCGAACGCCGCGTCGGGCGCGGCGGCTTGTCGGCCGAAGAGGTTAAGCGGTTGTGGGATTGCTTGTTCCTCGATCTGGGGCAACTCGACGAGTTTCTCACCTACTTCAAGGAGCACGGATCGCGACCGTGGATTTATCCGATGGCTGCCGTTGCCGTCCATACGGGAGCCCGCCGCAGCGAACTGGTGCGTTTGACGGTCGACGATGTCGATTTTCAACAAAAATCGATCCTCGTGAATGAGCGTAAGCGCGTCAGAGGGCAGCGGACGACGCGGCGGGTGCCGTTGACTCCCTTTCTGGAAAAAGTTCTTCGGGAGTGGCTAAGCGCCGGCCATCTCGGTGACAATGCTTTATTCAGCCAAGCTAGGAAACGCGGCCATCGACCTACGGAAGGTGAGGTGACCATACCCATCGTTGTCGACGACGCACGCGTTCAATTTCGACAAACGGTCAAAGGTTCCAAATGGGCCATGCTTCGTGGCTGGCACACATTGCGGCACTCCTTTGCATCGAATCTGGCTGCCCGAGGAGTCGACCAGCGATTCATCGACGAATTCATGGGGCATCAGACTGAGGCGCAGCGGCGCCGTTACCGACATCTTTTCCCGCATCAGCAGCGGCAAGTATTATGTGATGTGTTCGGCGATTGAAATCGCGCCGCAAACAAAAATGATTGCGGCGTTGCGGCGACGATCTCGACCGAATTGAAGTTCCCGTCCCAAACTGCCGATCCTCTCAAAACCGACCGTGATCAGTCGCAAAACGGATCTATCGAATGACGAGCATCGAGGCATATCAGCGTGCGGCAACGGACTTGGGCGATATAGGCGCAGAGGAGATGGCGGCCTACATCGCCCGCGAGTTCAGCATCGTGATCGCGCCGCAATACATTCCGATCTTCCGTGCAACCCTTCTTTACCAGAAAACTGGCTCCAGATCGCCAAAAGCGGCGGAATCGCCTCGGCATCTCCAAGCCGAGCGGCTGACGATGCTTGCCCGTTGCAATTCGCGCCTCGACGGTTGCTAACGGACCAGATCTCTTGCGATTTTTGGTTCTCCAACAACAGATGCGTCACGCCGGCTCCTGTCGCGTGAGAGCCGAGCTGATTGGCAATTTATTGCAAGATTGCCGCTTGCGAGCAATCTGCCGTCGCGTAGGTCACGGGGTTTCGGGGTGGCGACAAGCGCCCATCGGCACGGATGCCGATAAAATGGCGCCGACACCCCGAAAGCACGGGA
>JAIOQJ010000302.1 GCA_021413475.1 Planctomycetota bacterium
TTTCCCCTTTCGGGTCGAAGTCGAGCGAGCGGCCACCTAACAGGTGCGAGATATTCGCCAGATGGCAGAGCGATGCCGAGAGGTGGCCGACTTCGATGGGGGCGTTCAGTTGCTTCTGCTCGCCGCGGATGTTAGCAAAGAAGTTGGTGTGATGGGCGGGCAGATCGACGTAGCCTTTCTTCTCGGCGATCAACTTGTTCTTTGGCCCGTACATTTTCCAGCCGACGGTGTGGCCGCAGATCAGCACGCCCTTGGTGCCGAACCAGGCGCAGCCGTTTTCGTAATCTTCCTGCACGTAGGGCGACCAGATCCGTTGTTCGAACACGAGTTGCTTCTTCTTGCCGTCCAGGTCGTATTCAAACAGGGCGTTCTGAGTGTCGGGCCATTCTTGATCGTCGTCGAAGAAATACTTGCCCGCGAAACAGGCGACACGGCTGGGATGCGTCGTCACGCCGAGGCCCCAGAGAGCGACGTCGAGATCGTGAACGCCGTCGTTGGCGATATCGCCCGCGCCGAAACCCTTGAACCAGCGCCAGCGGCCGGGGAGCAGATTGGCCCGGTAATCGACCAATGGGGCTGGCCCGCACCAGGTGTCGAAATCAAGCGTTTCGGGCGGCTTGCTCGGTTTGAGTTTGCCGATGTTGCCGCGTAGCTGGCTGTTCCAGACCCGCGTGGTGAGAACGTCGCCGATCTCGCCGCCAGCCAGGCGATCGATGGCTTCCTTCACGGTCGGCGTCGAACGGCTTTGCGTGCCGACCTGCAGCACCTTGCCGGAGCGTTTCTGGGCTTCGATCATCAGCCGGCCTTCGCGGATGTTGTGGCTGCACGGTTTTTCAACGTAGACGTGCTTGCCGGCATCGAGACCGAGGATCGTCGCCGGGGCGTGCCAGTGGTCGGGCGTGGCGATGAAGACGGCATCGACTTTCTTGTCGTCGTAAATCTGCCGCATGTCCTTCACGGCTTTCGGGGCCTTGCCCATGGCCGTCTCGACGGTCTTGGACGCCTTATCGAGCTTGAGCGTATCGACGTCGCAACCGTAGGCGATTTCGATGTCCTTTCGCGCGGAAAGTAGCCGGAGATGGTTTGAACCCATGCCGCCGGGCCCGATGACGCCGATGACGAGCTTCTGGCCGTCGGCGGCAACGGCTCGCGAAGCCGCCGCCAGCGAGGCCGCGGTCACGACCGAGGTTTGAAGGAAGGAACGACGAGTCGGCATGATAATCCTCCGTTGGAGAGTCCTTGACCGTTCTGCGTAGAATGAAAATATCTCTCCCGCACGATAACCCGACGCGAGTCCATGAGCAAAACAATTCTGTTCCTTTACGGCACCCTGAAACGCGGCCAGAAGAGCCATCATTTCCTCGCCGGCCAGGAATTCCTCGGCGAAGCGAGGACAATGCCGCTCTATCGCCTTTATGGTTTAGGCTGGCACCCCGGCATGGTGATCGATCTGGAAAATGGTCTGGAAGTGAAAGGCGAGCTCTGGGCCGTTGACGACGCGACGCTTGCCAAGATGGACGAATACGAAGGCCATCCGACCTGGTTCGTTCGTCAGGACGTGGCCGTGCGCGATTGTTTCGAAACCGTGCAGACGTATTTGTTCAATCAGGAAGTGCCGACCGGGGCCGTGACAGGGGATTGTTGGCCGTTTGGGGTTTAGATCTTTCGTGGCGACAGACCTCTGGTCTGTCGGAAAATGGGCTGTTCTGCGGAGCATGTGACGCCACGCCGAAGGGCAGAAGTAGCGTCTGCTTCTCGTTGCCGCGTGAGCCGCTCTTGGGCAGGCTGGTGGCCAACTGCTGCGCGGTGATGCTTTCCAGCGATTTACGTGGGTCAATCACGCTCATGGTTTTTGGCTTCGGCAGTTTGATCTGAGCAGGTGGAATCCCCAAGATCTTGCCGAGCTCGGTCAAGTCGGCAGCGAGGAACGGGGCGAGCATGAACTTGTCGAATTGCCCGTCGCCGGCCTTCTTTTGTTCGAGCTTGCGGTCCTCGGCACCGAGTTGTTCGAGCACTTGCGCGATCTCGTCGGCCGTCAGCGTCTCCGTGTAGAAGATGTATTCGCCCTTGAGCTTCTTCTTGAGACGATCCTGAACCATTGCATCGACGACGATTTGCTGGCCTCGCGCTTTCAGAACCGCTTGCAGCATTTCAGAAGCTCGCGTGCTGTCCTTGCTGAAAAGATCGATGCGGATCACTTCGTCAAGTTTA
>JAIOQJ010000303.1 GCA_021413475.1 Planctomycetota bacterium
GGGCAAGCCGTACAATTCAGCGTTGGTGATTTCGCCCGAGGGAGAGATCCTCGGCGTTCATCACAAGACGAAGCTCACCCCGCTCGATGCGGTCGCGTATTCTCCCGGCAATAGTTTTGAGACGTTCGATCTCTTCGGCATCAAGGTCGGTGTCGTGATTTGCTTCGAAGGGTTTCGTTTCGCACAAACGACTCAAGAATGCGTGCGCCAAGGGGCCCAGCTAATCTTTCACCCACAGAACAACACGACACGGCCCAATGACTGGAAGATCCCCGTGCATCACGCGATGATCGTCACGCGCGCGGCGGAGAACACCGTATGGTTCGCTTCCTGCAACATCTGCGAGGAGAAGCACCAGAACTGCCGTTCGATGATAGTAGCCCCGAATGGATTGATCCACGCGCAGACGGAACTGCGACGAGAAGAACTTCTCGTCGCCGACATCGATATCGACCTGGCCACGCGGGCCATGTTCAAGTTCGATGTGGACGGGTGTGCTGAAGTGCTATTCGCGGACACGGTGAAACGGCATGAGTACGCGGGGGCGGCGAAAACGTGAATTGTGGCGAGTCGGCTCGCCAATACCTACGCGGCCGATTTCTCCACACTCAGTTCCGCGGCGGGATGCCTGCGAAGCTTGTCGAGATAGATGTACATCACCGGCGTAATGTACAGCGTCAAAAATTGCGAGACGATCAAGCCACCGACCACAGCCAGGCCCAACGGCTTTCGTGATTCGGCACCGGCCCCCAAACCCAGAGCAATCGGCAACGCTCCGAGGAGAGCCGCCATTGTCGTCATCATGATCGGCCGGAAGCGAACCAGGGCCGCTTCGTGAATGGCCTCGGCGGCTGACTTGCCGCGCGTTCGCTCCGCGTCGAGCGCGAAATCGACCATCATGATCGCGTTCTTCTTGACGATGCCGATCAGCAAAATCAACCCCACTGCCGAGTACAGGTTCAATTCGGAATGGAAGAGTTGCAACGTCACCAACGCTCCGATGCCTGCCGAGGGCAAACCCGAGAGAATCGTGATCGGATGAATATAACTCTCATAGAGCATGCCCATAATCAAGTAGATCACCACGACCGCGGCGATGAGCAAGATGCCCAGGCCCGTCGCCGACGCCTGAAATGCTTGGGCGGTACCCTGGAAATTGGTCGTGATCGTCGCCGGTAGCATCTCGCGAGCCTCGCCATTCACCTGGGTCAAGGCATCGCCTAGCGACGCTCCGGGACGCAGGTCGAACGAGAGAGTGACGGATGGAAGTTGGCCGGTGTGATTAACCTGTAACGGTCCCACGCCGCGATCAACCTTCACGAGCGTGTCGAGCGACAACAACTGGTTGTCCTTCCCACGCACGTAGAGTTGCGACAACGCCGCCTGGTCTTGGCGATACTCCGGTGCCAGTTCCAGGATCACCTGATACTCGTTATTCGCGGTGAAAATCGTGGAGATCTGTCGAGCCCCGTAGGCATAAGCGAGCGACTCTTCGATCGTCTGAGCATTCACGCCCAGGGTCGTCGCCCGATCGCGGTCGATGCGGACCGTGAGTTGCGGGCTGTTCAGCAGCAGATCGCTGGTCACATCGCGTAGATCCGGCAGGCTGCGGAGTTTCGCTTCCAGAAGCGGAGCAAACTTATAAAGTTCCGCCGTGTCCGGACCGGAAAGCGTGATCTGATAGGGGCTTTTGCTCAATCGGCGTTCTAGTCGGATCGGAGGGGGCACTTGCAGAAACACGCGTAGGCCGGGAACCGTGGCCAATTTCGGCCGCAATTTCGCCACGATCTGATCCGCCGAAAGTGATCGCTCTTCGCGCGGCTTCAAGCGGATAAACATGCGGCCGGAATTCCCAGTGGCCGTCGATCCCGTAATGCCCAGCGACGAAGAGAATGCCGCCACGTTTGGATCCTGTCGGATGATCTCAGCAACTTTCGCCTGCGATTCCACCAGAGCTTCGAAGGAAATTCCTTGAGCCCCTTCGGTCGTGACGAAAATTTGCCCCGTATCCTCGTTCGGCAGAAATCCTTTGGGCAGAATCATCAAGTAATAACCCGTGCCGGCGATCATTCCCAGAGTCAATAACAAGACGAGGAACGAGATGCGTAGCGTAAACCGCAACGTTCGATCGTACATCCGGGATGTCCATTCGAAGCCTTGTTCGGTCCAGCGGTAGAGCAACCCGTGCTTCCGACCGTGTTCGGAACGCAACATCATCGCACAGAGCATTGGTGTCAATGTGACGGAGACCAGCCCTGAAATGATGATGGCTAAACTGATCGTGACCGCGAATTCACGAAGCAAACGGCCGACAATTCCGCCCAGAAAGAGTACGGGAATGAAGACGGCCACGAGCGAAATCGTCATCGACAAGATCGTGAAACCCACCTCGGCCGAGCCATCCAGCGCAGCCTGCATCGGTTTCTTTCCCATGTCGAGGTGGCGGACGATATTCTCGAGCATCACAATCGCGTCATCGACCACGAAGCCCACGGCCAAGGTCAAGGCAAGAAGCGAAAGATTGTCCAAACTGTAACCGAGCACATCCATGATGGCGAACGTCGCGATCAAGGAAACAGGCAGGGCCAGCGCGGGAATCAATGTCGCCCGGAAACTCCGCAAGAACAGGAAGATGACCAGGACGACCAAAACAAACGCCAGAATCAAGGTAAATTGCACGTCGTGAATGGATTCGCGAATGGCACCCGAACGGTCGATCAACACATCCAATCCAACGGTGGGCGGTAACTGGGCCTGAAAAGTGGGAAGTAACTGTTTGATTGCATCGGCCACCGCCGCGGTATTCGCTCCGGGCTGCTTTAGAATGCCCAACACGATCGCCCGCTGCTGCTCGAGCGGCTTGCCGTCAGGTCCCGGGCGCACGAACCAGGCAGCAACTTCGGTATTTTCCACGCCATTGAGGACCTGGCCGAGTTCCTCCAACCGAACCGGACTTTCATTCTTGTAAGCGACAATCACCGGACGATAGGCTTCCGCATCAGTCAATTGTCCCGTCGAACGAATGGTGAATGATTGCTGTTTCCCCTGGAGAGCCCCCGTGGGCAAATTGCTATTCGCCTGACGAATCGCATCGGCCACCGAGTCAATGCCGATGCCGCGTGCGGCCATGGAACGAGGATCAAGCGAAACGCGCACCGCGTACTTCTGCGACCCGTAAACACTTACCTGGGCAACGCCCTCCACCATGGAAATTCGCTGTGCCAGTGTGGTCTGGGCGTATTCGTCCAACTTGTACATCGGCAAGGTTTTTGAAGTGAGCGCTAGCATGATGATCGGCGAGTCAGCGGGATTTACCTTCCGAAAGGAGGGCGGCGACGGCATGTCCGGGGGTAAAAGGCGCTGTGCCTGCGAGATGGCCGACTGCACGTCGAGGGCGGCACCATCGATATTCCGATCGAGCGAAAACTGCAGGGTAATCGACGTATTTCCGAAGCTACTGACCGAACTGATCCCTTCCACGCCGGGAATGGCGGTGAATTGCTTCTCCAACGGCGTCGCCACCGATGAGGCCATCGTTTCAGGATTGGCACCGGGCAAACTGGCCGAGACGGAAATCGTCGGAAAATCGACGACCGGCAAATCGCTTACCGGCAGCTTGCGATAACCGAGCACCCCAATGGCGGTGATGCCGATCATCAAAAGCGTCGTCATGACCCTTCGGCGAATGAAAGGAGCCGAGACATTCATGGACGGCTTTCCGACCCCTTAACCGAAACCTTCGAATCGGGCGTAACACGCAAATGACCGTCTGTAATTACGGTTTCACCGCCGACGAGGCCCTTGGAGACTACCGCTTCGCCGCCGGAGATAAAGGCCACCTCGATCGAACGCATCTCCGCGGTTGTATCCTCTCGAACCACAAAAACATACTGCCCTTTCTGGCCATCCTGAACCGCTGCCGAAGGAATAGTGACGCTCTTGGGCCGATCGGTAAGCGTCAAAATCACATCAACAAATTGACCGGGCCAAAGGCGGCGATCCAAATTCAAAAAGGTCGCCTTCAACTGGACCGTGCCGGTTGTCGTATCCACGATGTTATTAATGAATTTCAACTCACCATCGAGGGCGGGCGTCCCATCCTTGAGCAGCGCTTTGACGGGGAGCGTCCCATCATGTTTCAGAAGACTCGCTTCGATCAACGCCAAATGTTGCTCCGGAACCGCGAAGCTGACTGAGATGGGAGTGATCTGGTTGATGACCACCAAAGGCGTCATGTCATTGGCGATCACCAGATTGCCAGGTGTGACGAGCAAACTGCCGGTCCGCCCGTCAATCGGCGAATTGATCACGGTGAATTGAAGTTGCAACTCGGCGGTGCGGAGAGCGGCGCGATCGGCCGCGACGGTCGCACGCGCGCTGGCGGCCTCAGCCCGTAGTCGGTCCAGTTCCTCGGCCGCGAGCGCCGTTGGCCGGGAAATGCTCTCGCTCCGTTTGAGGGCAAGTTCAGCGCCATTCAGGACGGCTTGATCGCGTTCAACAATCGCCTTGGCCTGGTCGAACGCCGTCTTGTACGGTCGCGGATCGACGGTGAACAGCTTTTCGCCCTTGGTGACATATTCGCCCTCGACAAAGTGTACTTCGGTCAATTCACCCGACACTCGTGGCCGGACGGCAACCGTGGCAAACACACGCACCGTGCCAATCGCCTTGAGTTGCACCGGCACGGACTTGACCTGCGCGACGGCAACGGTCACCGGAGCGGGTGGCGGGGTCGAAGACGCGGGAACATTTTTCGCGCACCCGGCCATCAGTGGTATGGCCAGGCCGAAGATGAGGCCAATCGCACATCGCCGACAGGATCGAACCATGATGTCAGACACCTTCGGAGAGAAAAGTGCTTCAGTGGGGATCGGTGGACGGCTTGAAACGCGGATAAAAGTATCGGTATTGTAGCAGAACGGGTGCCGTGTTGCCACGCTGGGATTGGGCAAACACAGGACGTGGCCTGTCAGTCAGCGCTGAGATCGACGGCCATGAGCATCATTCGTTTTTCCAGAATTATCCCTTCCGTTCGGCCCGTGATTCGGAAAGAGCTTCCTCAAGAAACGTGTCGAGTTCCGGTTCCGTCATACCGCTTTTTCGGAAATCTTCATGCACCGGGACAAGGATTGTTCGAAGGCCAACTTCCCACAACGACAGTCGGACATCGACCGCTTCAACGACTAGCGCGTCGACGTCCTTTCCCGTTGCCAATGCCAGAGCCCTAAGACGCACTTCTGTAGACGGCGATAGATTGATTGTGATGGCCATACTACGGCTTCCCACCCAATTTCTGAATCGCTCCGCGCATCTCTCCTTGCGCCGCGGGATCGGTCTCTTTCTTCAGCGCTTTCTGAAGCACTGGCAGCGAATCCGGATCGCCCGTGTTGCCGAGCGAGCGGGCGATGTATCCACGGCGGTGGCCGTCCGTCTCCTTTTCCAGAACCACGACGATTTCCGGGGCGGCACTTTTCGCGACCACGCCGAGCATACCAAGCGCATGAGCCGCCTTCATGCGCACGAGTGCCTCTTCGTGGTGGAGGTATTTCCGCAGGGCCGTCACCTGGCCGGGGACGTCTTCATTCATCATCGCCAAGGCACCGAGAGCGACGGTGCGCGTGACCGGGTCGGCATCTTCCATCGCGGCTTGACGCAACGGTTTGATCGTGTCGCGGTTCGAAGGCACCGCCTTGCCGATCCGGCCCAGGGCTCGCGCGGCCGTCTCGCGGGCTTCCTTGTAACTGTCCTTGCCCAACTGAGCGACCAGCAACGGAATGGCCGGTACGGCCTTCGCACCCAAATTGCCGATGGCCGTCGCGGACACTGAGCGCACTTCACCGTCCGGGTCTTTCAAGCCGGCTTGAATTTCAGCGGCCATATGTTCGGACAAGTTGGAATGAATCAGCCCCTTCATCGCGGTCAGCCGCACTTCGGTCTTGGGGCTCTTCAGTTCATCGCGGACTTTGTTCAATTGCTCGGCCGTCGGTTCGGCACCGAGGGAGAGGGTGAGGGTTAGTAAGGTTATCGTGGCGTTCATAAGGATTCCTCGTTTGCGAAGAGGCAACAGTTGACGAAATAAGTCAGTGAAGGAACGCTATTCAACGGATGCGATAACCGCAAGGGGCGAATCGATTTGCAAATCCGGACGCGTGGCGGGTAGGATAGAGGTGTCAACTGTCCCGACGTGGAGAGTAAATGAACAAAGAATCTCAATACCGATTTCTCCACCCCAAGCGGGGTTCGCGATATCAGCAATTGTTTTTTGGCCGCATTCGGGCGGAAGTTCTTTATCGTGAAACGGTGGGCCTGGAACCGCTTTCAGTTGAACAAGTAGCGCTCGAATACAACGTTCCAGTAGAGGCAGTCCTCGAAGCGGTTGAGTATTGCCTTAAAAACCAAGATCTACTGGATGTTGAGCGAGCCCGCGAAGCAGCTTGTATCCACTCGGATCATCGCGATTCCCAATCCCTTCAGCCCGCTAACACATGAACTTGTATTTGGATGACGACAGCGCGAAGACTATCCTAATAGCCCGTCTTCGAACTTCGGGGCATCAGGTCACGATTCCCAACGACGTTTCGTTGCGCGGCGCTGCTGATCCACGTCATTTGCTTTTTACCGTTTCGCAGAATATGGTCCTTTTAACTCGAAACCATGACGACTTCCAAGACCTTCATCTGCTCATCCAAGCGGTTCAAGGCCAGCACCCTGGAATCATCGCAATTCGATTCGATAACGACCCGAATCGGGACATGAAAGACGCGGACATCGTTCGAGCCATTCGAAATCTCGAACGAGCCGGCATTGCCATTGCGAATGAGTTTCATGTTCTGAATCACTGGCGGTAGTCCGCCGCTTACGCCGCACACATTCACTTTCCTGGAATCAACCGCAACACCTGCGTCACGCGTTCGCGCAACCGCCCCGCATCTTCGGGGCGAACGAGCTTCAGCATCACATCGTTCACGCCCGATCCGTACATGCCGCGGTTTTTGTGCGAGACGACTTTCGCCTCCACGCGGAAATCCGTGGGACGATAACCGGGGCCTGTCGCCGCGAGATGGACGATTTCACCGGGCTTCAGCTTGCCGGCCTGGAACCAGTACGACGAGTAAATCATGAATTGCACGTCGTCCTTGTCGATTGTTTCGATTTGCCCCGCCATGCCTTCCAAAGCGACTTCCTTGGCGATCCGCTCTGATTCCAACTTCTTGAGCGTCTCCAAGCTGGCGTCGTCGGCCAGTAACTTGACCACGCGGCGGTCGCCGTAGTAACACCAGGTCATGTAAACGTGATCGTCTTTCTGGAGCGGGAATTTGTCCGCGAGCTTGCCGCCTGACCACTTCTTGCACGCTGGATCGATTTCGAAAGGATGCACTTTCTCTTCGAGGGGCTTATCACCAGCGAAGACCTGAGCGGTGAAGGCCTTGTCGCCCTTCGTTTCCACAATCTTCCAGTAATGGCCGTGGCCTTTCATCTGCGAGATTTCATCCTGAAAGTGAACGCAGTAACCGCGCCGATGATTGGCGTCGGCATCGAAGAACATGTTGACCTTCTCGCCAGGGAGCAATTCATCGAAGCGCGGCCCATAGGAGAGATGCCGATAGGTCGTCGCCCAGGGAAGCACCCGCACTTTGAAGACGTCCCCCGGCGGATCGGTGGTGACCTCGGCTTCCCACGTGGCCGGGTTCCATTTTTTCCAAACGAACCAGCCGCGCGACTTGCCGATAAAACCGGGAGCGCCGAATTTGCGCGGATGAACCGCCGCGAGGAAGCGAGCTTCGGCAGTCCGCTTTTTGGCGAGTTCCTTCTGGTCGCCTGAGAGTTTTTGCTCCGTTCGCGTCCGCTTGGCGATTACTTCTTCTGCCTTGGCTTTTCCGAAGATGTGTTCCTGATTTTCATGCTCGCTCGCCAGCGTGTAGAGAATGTAAGCTTCCAGATCGCTTTGCGGAACGCCCTTGCCCGATTCGTAAAGTTCGCCGAGATTAAACTGCGCTCGGGCGTGCCCCTGCTCGGCAGCCTTGCGGAACCAGTTGGCCGCCTGTTTGAGATCGGTTTCGACCCCGTGACCGTGAGCGTAATCGAGACCCAAATTGTGTTGAGCCGTCGTGTCGCCCTTGGTGGCCGCGAGGCGATACCAGCGAATCGACTCCGCCCAATCTTGCTTCACGCCAAATCCATGAGCGTAGATCGAACCGAGACTCACTTCCGCTTTCGTGTGCCCTTGAGCCGCCGCCTTCTTGAACCAGCCAAGGGCGGTGAGTTCATTCTTCTCCACGCCTTGCCCGCTCGCATAGAGTTTGCCCAACTCGTACTGCGAGGCCGCGTCGCCTTTCTCGGCTTTGGTCGTCAGATCCGAGAGTTGGTCGGCGTTCGCCGAGACGGTCACGGCAATCAACAGAAGCATGGCAAAACCAAGGAGACGTACATGCATGATGATGAAATTCCTTTGAGATTCGGCCGGTGGCGACAGACCTCTGGTCTGTCGCCACCGACGAGCAGCCAATTTATTTAACGCGATCCCCGCGCGAAAAAATCTTCGCCTTCGGCACGAACGCCACGTCGCCATCGAGTGGATAAATCGGCCGATGGCAGATCGTATGACCCAGGCTCTTCACGTTGGCGCTCGTCGAACCGGGTGCATCGACGTTAATCAACCGGCCGCACCAGTCGGCAAACATGTGCCGCTGGCAGTGGGGCGATTTCACCACCACCAGATCAAATTGCTTCGGGTCCTGTCCGTGGGCGTAGAACAGCGAGCGATCGTATAAATGCACCGGCCGGCTGGTCACGATCAACGACACGGCACCCATCTGCAAGACAGCCGTGTTGCCTCCGTACCACTCTTGGCCGAACGATTCACTACGGAAGCGGCCGTCGGAGAGCATGCGCACGTTCGCCGTGATCGGCAACGGCTGAAAGCGGCGTGGGTCGCACGTGCCGCCGACTGTCGTCTGGATCGTGCCGCCGATGCCCGCTTTCATCGCGGCTTCAACGGCCCCCGCATCGACGATCGGGATCAACGCTTTACCCGCATAGCCGGCTTCGAGCAACGCTCGAAGGATGGCGTTACTGTCGCCCGACGCGCCGGAACTGGTGGCGTCGGCCGCATCAACAAGGATGGCGGTCCCCTTGGTCTCACCCGCCAGACGAACGCTTTCGGCGACGCTCGTCAGCTTCGCTTGCATCTGGGCCCGGCGCGGCCAAAAGTCGTTAGCCAACCGGATCGCTTCGGCCTCCGCGCGGGCGGGATCGTTATCGGTGACGACGACGCTGTAGCATCGCAAGTCGGGGACGTCGGTGAACGGATTGCCGATGAACATCCCGGCCGAGAGGCCGCCGGGGCTTTTCTCGATCGCTTCTGCGGAGCGCACGATCTCGCCGAAAACGCCCGTTTTCGTGATCAGTTCATCGCCGCGCACCAGGGCTGGGATCTCGACGCGTGCCGTGACTGGTTTGACTTCGCCCGCCATGATGCGAAGCAGCAGCCGTGCCGCCCGCTGGCCGGTCTCAAAGAAATCGACGTGCGGATAGGTGTGGTAAATGACGCTCGCGTTCGCATGTTCCAGCATCCTTTCCGTGAGGATGCCATGGAGATCGTAGGAAACAACGATCGGCACGTTCTCGCCGAGAATCTTGCGAGTCTGAGCCAGCAAGTACCCTTCGGGATCGAGTTCGTTCTCCGCCGCCATCGCGCCGTGTAGGGCGAAGTAGACGCCGTCCGGTTTCGGGGCGTTGCGAATTTCACCGAGAAATTCGTCGGCCAATCGCGTGAAGTCGGCCGCGGGAATAACGCCGCCGGAGGTGATGCCGCGAGCCCCAAAAGTCGGAATGACTTCGAGTCCCGGATTGCCCGCGAAGACTTGCAGGGCACCGCCCACTTCGCTGCCAACGCCTTGGTGATAGGCGAGCACTTGCTCGCCGTTTTTCATGACGAAGAAGTCGTGATACCGCGTTGGTACAGGGTTAAAGGAGCAGACCTCGTGGATGCATTCCGCGATCAGGATTCGGGGCATTGAACAATCTCCAGTCGAGAACGGACACGGCTCGTAGATACCAGAGGTTCGCAAAGCCTCACCTCTGGGGTTGTGAGAGTTCTCCACCAAGCCCAGAGGTGAGGCTTTGCGAACCTCTGGCATCTGCTTAGCTCACGACCAGGGAAATCGGCCGATTTAAGCGATCAGGGATGGTCCGTTTCACGTCAACGCCGAGCAGGTGATATATGGTGTGCAAAATATCCTTGGGATTCACGGGCCGTTCGGAAACGAACGCGCCTTTGGCATCGCTGGCACCGACGACACGGCCCTTGGCGATTCCCGCTCCCGCGAACATCGTGCTATAGGCTTGCGACCAGTGGCCCCGGCCATCGACATCGCTGCCGCGGCGTTCGGCTTGCGGCGTACGACCGTGCTCGGTCATCACCAGAACCAGCGTTTCGTCGAGCATGCCGCGTTGCTGCAAATCGTCTAGCAAGGCGGCGAAGGTCTGATCGAAGCCGGGACAGAGTTCGTTTTTGAGACGACTCGTCTGCTTCTCGTGCGTATCCCACGACCCACACGACTGATTGAACTCGTCCCAAAAAACCGAGACCATCCGCGAGCCTGCTTCGAGGAGCCGCCGGGCCTGCAAAGCGGACTGTCCGAATAAGTGATACCCGTAGCGTTCGCGAATGGCGGCCGGTTCCTTGCCGAGATCGAGGGCGTTCCGCAAACGCGGCGACGTCGTTACCGACATGGCCATTTGCCGGCTACGGCTCAATGCTTCGCCCGACTGGGTCTGGTCGAGGAAGCGACGTTGGGCATCAAACTGATCCACGAGCCTCATCCGTTCGTCGAGCCGATCGAGCGTCATGTCGCTGTGCAAGCCGGTGTCGGCAATCTGAAAACGCGAGGCCGCGCTGATGCCGCCGTACGGATCTTCCGGCCGATAGGTGTGCATCGCGATCCCCTTGCCGACAAACTCAGCAACCACGGGGTTGTAGCGCGGCCCCAGAAAGCCACCGAACATGCCGGCCCGTTGGTGTGGGAACGACCTCGAGCTTTGCAGCCAGGGGAGATGCATCGTGCGCGGAACAGGAGATCGGGTCTGGCCCGGATGATCAACTTCGTCGAGGTATTCGAGCACCGAACCGAAATAGGGCCAGTGCCGGGAGTCGGCTCGATTCAGTTCCATCGGGATATCGATCTTGTCGATGCCCGTCACCGCGTAGGCGACGCCGTGAATCGGATACGGATGCGACATCGAGCGAACGAGCGTGACCTGATCGAGCCGTTGGGCCAAGCGGGGCAACGACTCGCACAACCTCACTCCCGGCAATTTCGTGGCGATGGTGCTCAT
>JAIOQJ010000304.1:0-4352 GCA_021413475.1 Planctomycetota bacterium
TTCGGTGTTCGTGATCGTAACCTTGGTCTGGCGGATGAGCCCCTTGAGGTCAACCAAGAGTTTTTCGAGGCGTTCTTTTTCTTCTTTGATTCGAGCCATGTCATCGTCGCTCGAAATGATGGCGAGGATCTCGCGGAGGACGATCACCAACGCATCGTTCTGATTCTTAGCGTCGTTGAGATCCTGCATGCCAACCACGCCGTTCTTGCCCGTCAGCGTGCGGACGAGCGTGATGAATTTGTTATCGACGGCTTCGTCGTTACCGAGCTTGATGGCTTTGAGGATCAGTTTCGCCTTGTCCTGATCGGCGAGACGATCACTATTCTCGAAGCGGCGTGCCAGTGAATAGAGGTCTTCCGTGATTGCCTTGTACTCGCGAAGCAACTTCTGCTGCTTATCGAGCAATTGCTTGGCGGCGACATCGACGGGCGTTGGCGTCGTCGATTTGGCCACGGGGGCCGGCTGTGCATTGACGGTGAGGGCCGTCACGGCCGCACCGAAAAGCATCGCGATAAATAATTTTCGCACCATGGAACCCGTTCCTCCATTAACTGATCTGTCGTCTAGTGGGGATGATCTTTTGGTTTGGCAAGTAGTCGGTTGCTCCGCACTTGGAGAAGACTTCCGGTTGCGGAGCAATCGGGCTACTGGTCACTGGTTTTCACAACAAATACGACGAAACTCGTCGAACTTACCAACATGCTTGAACAAGGATCGTCGCGGAAATTCTCAAAAATTCCCATACGAATGTTGTAGCGGCTGAAAATACTCTCCTAGCCTCTTGCGGTTTCGCGCTTCACGCGAAACCGCAAGAGACTAAGGGATAAAAAGCGTAAGGTCTTATTTAACAACGACTTTCACATCGAAAAACACGCCAGGCTTCGACTGCGAAGGAACCAAACGCAACGAGTATGTCCCCGTTTGGTTGCCCGCTGTGATGTCGAATGTCGCCTCGTTCGCGTCGTCCTTGAGTTTGAGCTCGGCGGGAGAAAGCTTCAACCCGCTATCCTTGGGAATCTCAAAGCGGATGACTGGATCGGTCGTCAGAGTTTCCGCCATGAGAATTTTGAATTTCACCTTCGCGGTCTGACCCTTGGTCAGGCTGACCTCTTCCGGGAACCCGGAAAGTTTTGTGTACAAAAGTTTATCAGTCTGAATCTGGAAGATCTTGGCGTAATCTTCCTTGCCCAGAGCGATTTGGCCATCGACGACACTCCTCAGCCTGACGATCGTCTTGTTGATGCTGACCGTGTCAGTCATGTTGGCGCGGATCTGTTTGAGCGTATCGAGCAGTTCGCGCATCTTATCGAGAACCGGACCGGCGAGGGGCTGGGCAAGCTCGGGACGGCCCTGATCGAGGATGACATTGAACTTGGTCAATTCCGTTTCCGCGTTCGAGAACTCCTTGGCGATCACCAACTTGAGCGGTTCGATGATCTTGCCGTCGAGACCTTTGGTCAACGTATCCGGGAAGCGATTGACTCGATACTCGCGGACGATGCGGGAATATTTTTCATGAATGTCGCTCGTCAACCCGCGGGCTTTCGCCACTTCCGTGATGATGGTGTCGCTGCGAGTCTTTTCGCTCGTCGCCGTGGTGGGCGAAAGGGTCGGCAAGCGGTTCATGTCGTCCTGAAGATTCCGTTGGGTCTTTTCCAGATCGGTAATCATCTTGTCGAAAATGGCCGCCAGTTCGGACTCTTCCTTGGTGATGTAAGGATGCAGGACTGCTTCCGGAGCAACCCGGATGGTCAGGGGAGCGCCTTTGTTGGTGCCGACCCGATCCACGGAAAGTACGTTCGAGTCAGTCGCATGCACGTCCAGTTCCAGCGTGTGTTCTTTCTGGGCATTGGTGACGGGATCTTTCAGGGCGAGGTTCGGTAGCAACTTTTGAAGATCGAAGTAGATCTGCTTATCCTCGTCCTTGAAAAAGAAGTTTTTCACCAGTGGTGAGACGTAATCCGGGGGAAGCGGGTGACGCAACTTTTCTTTCAGTTGATCGATCGTCAACAAGCCATCGGTGAGATTGCGGGCTTGCTCGTTGTAGAACGGATCGACACGCGTGGAGCCCTTGGTCGGGCCCGCGGCCTTGGTGCCCGAGACCGTGCGCAGCAATATCTCTCGGCGGAAGACGAAATCGCCGATCGTTGGCAGAATGGGCGTGTTGGCCCAGAGCCACATGGCGAACTCCGCGCGCTGGCTGACCAGGGCCAGGTTCTCGACCGGGGAGTGCTGGTAAGCGAAATCGACTTTGTGCAGGCCGTTGTCGTCGGAAACGCTGCTGTTCTTGTTGAACGGAATGGTGGCGTTGGGCGTACACATCAGCACTTTGTATTTGTGGATGGTGTTCTTCTCGCCGACTTCGATCAGTTCCACTTCACGAATGACATCCACAGTCAGGTTGACTTCGGGAATGGCGTCCCGGCCGGGAGTGATCGTGTAAGTCAGAATCGACGACAGGTTGTCTTCGTCCTTCATTTCGATTTTCACACTAAGGGTCTGCTTGATCGACGGGAAAACAGGGTCGCCAATCACGGGGGCGGTCTGTCGCTGAATGTTCTCCCATTCCTGGAAGGTCTTGCCCGATTCCTGGAACGCGATCGTGAATGATTTCCGATCCGGCTGCAATTGCAGCTTCACGACCGGAGGCTTCTCCTCCTTGGTGGGGTCCAAATCATTGATCAAGCGTGGGCTGATCGCGACATTCTGCAGTTTCTTGTCGGCCGTCGCCAGGATCATCAATTCGCTGCCGCCCGCGATATTGAAAGTCTTCGAGGGGGCCGGGTTCAACTCGCGGAACTCACGCAACGGTTGCCGAAGTTCACGGAGGAGTTTGCGACGCTCGTCGAGATCGTCCGCACGCGGTGCCGTAGGGGGCATGTAGTAGAAATAAGCCGGCCGAAATTCCTGGTAAGCCAGGTTCGTGAGCTTCGGCTCGTGAACCATCGTGACCAGCCGGGAGGAACTTTGGCGGACCTTGCCACCCACGTCGGCCTCGGCGTGGACGGTAATCTTGTCTTCGAGTTGCAAGGCTTGCTTCAGGGAATAGACGTTGCGGCGATCGTCCTTGTTGACGAGCTCGCTATCGCTGGACGACTGCGACTCGCCCTTCTTGTAGACGAGCTTCATATGCCCGGGTGGCGCAATCTGGCGAACGACGCGCCCGCCGAATCGTTTGTCTTGGGCTTTCTGTGTCAGCTTGCGGACGAGGTTGGCGTACGGTTCGCGTTCCGAATCTTGGAATGTTCTACTCTTTGGATCTTTGTCGTACACGGCTGCCAGCACCAGATCGACGGTGATCTCATCCTCGTTCGGCAAGGTGAGTTGCGTGATGTCATATCCCACTGGCGAGGCGGCATCCCCGCGGAGGAGATTGACCATGTAGGCGTGAACCCGATCGAGTGGGAGCTCAGGAATTTCCGTTGCTTCGACGATCTTGTTCAAATCGGCCCAGCGGACCGGCCGCCAACGTTTGGGGGCTTTCTCGTCGGCGATCGTCCAGGTGTTGAAGTAGGCCCAGGAGTTCAGCGTGTAGAAGGACTTGCCGTCGGCCGCCTTCTTCTGCTTCATCCGCTTCTCGGCGACCGGAAAATCGAGCCAATCGACGAAGTATTCATCCTTCGGCCAGCGTGTCTCCTGAAAGAGGAGATTGCGATCGAGGGAAATATTGGCAACATGGTAAAGCTGCCAGGAATAGTCGTCGCGCTGCACGGTGTTGAGCCGGCTTTCGGCCAGAATGAAACCGGCAGCCGTGGAAGAAACGACCAGAGCAGTGAGGCCGAGCAACGCCCAACGCAACTTGGAATCCGCTTTGCGGAGCATCCCAAGCAGATACGGCACGAAGAAGAGAAAGAGAATGCCGAGCACCAGCAAGGCATTGACGATCAACATGGCCCATACCGTTGGGCTCGGCTGTTTTTCGATCAAGGAGAAAAGGACACTGATGGGGTAGGTGAGCACAAGAATCAGGGCGCTCACTCCGACCAACGTCCAGCAGAGCAGTACTAATCGCCGCCAGTTGAAGACCGAACGGATCGGCACTTGATCGACGCGTTTTCGCGCATCACGCATGGTCAGCTTGATCATTTCGATCGAGTAACCCTGCTTCTCGGCCTGCTTGAGATCGGCCAGTTCCACGGCCGTAATCAGTCGATCGCCCAGGAGTTCCGGGAAGCGCTTTTCGAGAATGAGTGCCAGCGAATCGGCCCGGAAATCGCGGAAGAGCCGGCGAAAAATGTACCAGACGACGACGGCACTAATAAACACGGTAAAGATCCCGGCGACGATCCAGCGAACGGGACGGGCGCTATCGAGCAGATCGACGTCCGCGAAATGCTGCAAACTGTAATCGA
>JAIOQJ010000304.1:4394-7300 GCA_021413475.1 Planctomycetota bacterium
GCGCGGTGGTGAACCAGAACCACAGGCATGCCAGGATCAGGGCGAGCAAGATCCCTTCGAAAAGCACGTAGCCGCGAATGATCCGCCGTAACCGGCCCAGCGGATGATATTCGCGGAGATCGGCATGCGTCTCACCGGATTGTTTGACCTGCTGCGACATATCCAGTCACCATATCCCTGGGGAAAATCCTTGAGTCCAATACGCCTGTGAAGCCGCGACGCGGAGTCTTCGGAGCGGAGCGTTTGATCGCCAGGACGCGCGTTGCGTGCGTCCAAGCGCTCCGCTCCGAAGACTCCGCATCGCGGCTTCACGACAAACATCTCTACGCCAACTTCAACAACTTCCGCGTCAACCATTCGCCCGATAGCAACGCGACGCAGACGAGCATCCAGAGGGCGACGCGGTGCGTCCGTTCCGATTGATCCATCAGGCTGTCGTACCACCGCGTCATCCAGCGCGGCATTTCCGGGCCATCGAACCAGCGTGGGTCGATCTTGCTGCGGCGATGTTCCGGCTCCGATTGCGGGTTCTCGAAATTGATGGTCACGCGATCCATGCATTCGGGAATCAATTCAAGCGTGTCTTTATCGTCGAACTTGTAGGCCATGCGTCGGCCGATCAAATTCGGCGCGTAGAACGCCTGGTTGTTGAGCTTGTCGTAAACCACCGGCTTATTGAGCAATCGCGATCGGACCTCCTCCACCTCGGAAGAGATGGCGGCCAGGGCCAACATGTCGGGTCGAACGTCTTTCAATTCGCGGGGTGATTCCTTGAGGATCGTGAATTTCTGGGCCAAAGATTCGCTGCTGTTAGGAATCTTGACTTCAACGCTCCACGTTCCAGCGGGGAATTTCTCGACAGCGAGCGGATAATCGAGTTCGAAGAACCCAGTATCTCCATCGCTCTTGCCGCCACCACGCGGTTCCATGCGAAGCACTCGCGTCAGCGACTTGCGATAGTTCTCCCGCGCCAGGGTGATTTGTCCCGGTGTGGGCGGCATGTCCACTTTACCTTTGGGATCAGCACTGGCGTACGATTCGAGATCGATCGGCTTGACGATGATCTCAGGCTTTTCACTGGCCGGGATTCCCTGCGATTGAGCATCGAGCAACTGAGCGGTGACGCGCAGCTTGTCGCCCGCCGCGAACGTCTTGTACATCAGGATGCGGCCGCGGCGATTCTGCGTCTTGCGGCTCCCTTCGGCGAGATAGCGATACATCTTGACCCAGAAGCGATCGAAGAAGACATTCTTGTACTGCATAAGCCGCCAAAGTTCGGACGAGCCGATGAATACCGACCGACCCTGCCCGTACTTGTAAGGGAACTCGCCCGCCAGGCCGCCAGTCTGGGCTTCCAGGTAGCGGGCAACAATCGTGGCCCCGGCCTTTTTCTTCTTGATGGGATAAAAGTCGTAAAAGCCGCGTTTGAGTTCGGCGTTTGTCTTCTCTTCCTTCAAGCCGGAGAAGAACGGTTCCCATCCTGAAATTTTCTCGTCCGGATCGTCGTCATCCAGACGGAGGAACTCCATGTCCTTGGCGGCACCTGGGAAGTCGAGCCGGCGCGGCTTGTCCCGGTTGCGAGCGGACATTTTCAAATCGTACTCGGCCAATTCAACCGGCAAAACTTCGAGCAGCGGCTCGAGTTTCTTTTGATTGTCAACGTAGGTCATCTTCTTCGTGTGTACCGGCCCTGCGACGTGGAAGAGGCCACCCGCTTGCAGATCGACCCAGGCCTGAATCATCTTCGCTTGCTCTTCGCTCAGCAGGGACCAATCGGGGTCAAAGGCGATAATCACATCGTAACGGGCCAAATTGAGCCACTTATTTTCCGGGGTCTCGTTGGCATCGTCTTCGAGTTTCAAGCGATCCGGGAACTTTTGCAGATGGCGATGTTTATCGTCGAGATACGTCAGGCTCTTCCCTTCCAGGAACATGCCGGCATCGTTCTGGACATAGACGCTCAGGTCAGCCTTGTCGCGAACGAGTTGATTGAGAAGGAACTGGAAATCGCGATTCGGCGCGGCGCACATGAGCAGAATTCGCACCGGCTTCTTTTCGACCTTCAACGGCATCAATTCGCTCTCGACACGGGCCTTGTCGTCGGCCTTGCCGTTCTCGTTGATCCGGGCCGTGTAAGCGCGAGTCTTCCATTCACCCTCGATGAATTCGATCACCTTGGGTCGTTTTTCCTTCGGTAGTTTGCGCAGGGCTTCTCCCCCCTTGATGACCAGAGGGACCATGTCCTCGGGGAGCGTCTCGAGCAACTCCGCGGGATTGAGGGAAAACTTGTGTTGGCCGTGAGGCGGCTCACCGCGATCGAAGGTAACTTTGCCGGACAGCGTGAAAGGTACATCACTCATGGGTGGGAACATTTCGAGGTACGCATCGATCGAGGCACCCGGCATGTTTTCGCCGTCGGCTTCGAAGATGATCTCATACGAATCATCCGGGGTCGTTCGATCGGGCGATTGCAGGTCGGTCACTCGTACGGACTTGACGATGCGATTCTCGCCGATGCCGATCGAAATGATCGGGATTTCGGCCGACTTCGCGAGATCGTGAAGCTTCTGCAAATCCTCGCTAATTTTCGTGCTTCCCTTGCCGTCGCTGACGCGGACATCGACATTGCTGCGGCCGTCGCTGAAGACGATGATCCCGCGAAGCATATTGTTCTGCTCGGCTTCGAGCGCGGTCTTCACGGAATTGGTGACATTGGTCGCCTTCGCGATCCGCTCGGCCACGTTGATCCGTTCGCCCAGCGAGTTGAAGCGTGCCCGGAAAATGGCGGCATCGTCGCCGGACAAATTGAGTAATTTCAAATGCTCTTCGACGCTCGTGGCCTTGAACGTGTTGGCCCATTTCAGGTCGCCGGGCTTTTCACCCATATACGCGACTGCGGCATCGCT
>JAIOQJ010000305.1 GCA_021413475.1 Planctomycetota bacterium
GTTGCGATCCTTGCTGATAAAGCGTTCGAAGAGCACGTCGATCCGTTCGGGGTCCACTGACGTGATGCCGAGACAGAAACAGACGGCTGAATTGGCCGCCGAGCCGCGCCCCTGGCAAAGAATACCGCGGCCGCGGGCGAAGCGCACCAGGTCCCAAACCGTGAGAAAGTAGGCTTCGTAACGCAGGTCGCCGATCAATTCCAGTTCGTGCTCGATCAGAAGGCGGACCTTGTCGGGAACGCCGGCGGGATAACGAAAATGAGCCCCCGTCCAGGTCAACTCCGCGAGATGTTGCGACGGGGAGAAACCGGGTGGGCATAGTTCTTCGGGATAATTGTAACGTAGTTCATCCAGGGAAAACGTGCAACGGTCGGCGACCTCGGCCGTGCGGCTGACAATCTCGGGAACGCTGGCAAAGAGACTGAGCATCGCGGCTGGCGCTTTGAGATGTCGTTCGCCGTTGGGGAAGAAGCGCTCGCCCAACTCGGCGACGGTGCAACCGTGGCGGATCGCGGTAAGGACATCGTGTAACGGTCGACGCTGCGGCACGTGATAATGCACATCGTTGGCGGCAATGAGCGGAATCTGAACGTCGCTCGCAACACGTTGGAATCGTTCCAGTAAGGCGTGATCGCGTGCCGAACGCGACAACTCCGCCACCGCGTAGCAACGGTCGCCGAATAGCTCTCGACAGGGCTGCAACGCCGCGGGCTCTGCCCCGCGCAGCAAGATCCCCGCCAGGAGTCCTTGGTGATGCCGGGCCACATCGTCGAAGGTAAGCCGGCATTCTCCTTTCGAAGCCGACCGGCAACCGTGGGTCAGCAAGCGGGACAATTGCCCATAGCCGGCCCGATTCGTCACCCACAGAAGCATCGGCGGCGCATCGAGCGGAGCGATGGCGGCACCGATCACGAGTTTCAAGCCGCACTCCTTGGCGGCCACGTGAGCCCGCACGACTCCTGCCAAGCTATTTCGATCAGTGACCGCCAAGGCCGTGTAACCCAATTCCGCGGCTCGGCGAACCAGTTCATCGGGATGGGACGCTCCTTCCAGAAACGAAAAATTCGTCCGACAATGCAATTCAGCGTAAGGGATACCTGCGGGCTGAGCACGAGGCACGCTTTGGTGAACTCGTTCAATCTTGGGCGGCGGTTGTTCCGGCATGGTTTACCCAAAAATCCCGTGTAAAAACCACGATTCGCTAGTGAGATCGTGAAACAGCCAGAACCGTTCGCCCGTCTCGGTCTCGGCGAGATAATAGTCGCGGCGAACATCGTCGCCGCGCCACCAGCCGGTTTCGATTCGCTCCGGCCCCCACGAACGCTCGATCGCCTGATGTATGTCGCTCGCATGAATCTGCGTCGGCGATCCATCGGGATTCGTCGAAACCAAGATCGGCAGCGGGCGACTCTTCAAGAAGGTTGGGCGAATTGTTTCGGCCGGCTGAGACGCGTGGGAAGCGCGTTCACGATTCATCAACCACGGCTCGTAAGCGTAAACGAACTCCGGCTGAGCGTCCGCTCGAAGTCGCGGGCGCAACACCGCTTTCTCGCCCAGGCGGCTGCTCAATCGCTCGATCAGTTCGCCAACTTCCTTCGCGTCGCTCGTTCCCAGGCAGCCGCCAAACAGTTCATCTTGATGGAAGGCCAACGGCACCACGAGCGCGGCACGCACCGTCACTCGCGTGACTTCACCGGGAAGCCGTAATCGCTCCATCTTCAACTTCACGAGATCCATCAAGGTGCGCTTCGCCACAGTCGGCCGCAGCAACTCGACACTGAAGCGGAGCGGCTCCTCGCGGGCCTGCCCTAGCGAACAAAGCAACCGTTGCACACCGTCTTGCCCCAAAGAGATTTTCGCCAGAACCCAATCGACGAGATACTCAATGACCTCGATCAATTGCCGGCTGTTGGTCGTCGGAAACTCGAACTCCCAGGTCGCTTCCAGGGGTTCGTCGATCCGTTCGGGCGTCAGCACCTCGGGTAGCGTGCCGAGCGCCCGATCGATGCACGGCAGCAATTCCTCGCCGAAGCGCGACATCAGCCCCGCACGAGGTAACGCCAGCAATTGGTCGACGCGAAAGACGTTCAACTCCTGCAGGGCCTGCAAAATGCCCGCCGGCAAACGCAGCGATTCGACCGGTAACGGGCGCAGAAAGTCCGTTTGCCTGCCAAGCGGGACGATCAGCACGCGCCGTTTCAGCATGCCGAAATGACCGACAGCCCACGCGGCACCGATGGTGTCCGCGACTGCCGCGACCGCCCGATAGCCATGCCGTTCCAGTGCGTTGACCGCCTTATCGGCAAACTCCTCTTCGCCGCCGAAGCCATATTCGCAAGCGCCCGCATCGAGCAGCAGAGAATCCGGCGGCTCGGCCGTGTCGATCGCCACCAGCGGACTGAATTGCTGGCACCATGCCGCGAGCTCTCGAAGCCCCTGCCGGTCGGCCCGCGGATCGTGCGGTTCGAAGCGGACGGCCTTGCTCGCCGACGACGGCCACAGCGATTGCGCCTCGGCCAGCACCATTCCCGGCAGCACCCCGCGTTGCCTCGCGCTGCGCGAGCAGGCGATTACCCGCGTCTTTCCCCCGGCAGCCGGTGCATGCAAGACGATGGACCGCGATTTATCCGCTGGATGGGCCGCGTAACGTCGTTGCAGCGGCCATTCCGGAAACCACAGGCACATCACGCGTTTCATGGTCTAGTTCCAGTTCGACCGAAGATTCGCGGCGCCCGCGGAGCAAGCTCACCCGCAAACGCCAGGCGGATCGCGGGTGCTGGCCCGGTGACGACTGCACCCGAAGCCGCATCACCCCCCAGGAAGCCGCCGACTCACAACCTGGCCGCCGTACCAGAAACCCCAACCCGCCGCCGGTCTCCACTCCTAACTGCAAACGGCGGAGCAGGCGATCGTTGAGCGAATCAAGCCGACCAAACGTCACCCCCACACCGGAACATCGTAACGCTTGTTCCCAGGCCCATACTGTGGAAATCGACGAATCCGGCCGCACCACAACCGTTCGGTCCAGCGGAATCCCACGCTGAGCCGCCGCGGGCAAATAGAACTCCCCCGTGTCGTCAATCACGGCAAAAACGCTCTCCTGTCGAAGGACGTGAGAAGCCACAACCAACGCCAACGTCGCCGCCCCACAACCTTCGCTATCGCCCCACCACTCGATCAACGAACCCTCTGAAAGCCCCCCGCCGGGCAGAAGCCGATCCAAGGCGTCAACCCCCGTCGAGAGTATCCGCCGCGCCTCGGCACGAGGTGTGGACGCCTCGATTTGCTGGATCCGTTCGCGCAACTCGTAAGGAGTGGCGGAGGGGGAGAGCAGAGGAATCATCGGGGGACCAAGGAGAAATGGGCGTGAATGTACGGGTGTACATATTTGTGAGGAGAGGTAGTGTCAAGTCTTACGGCCGATTGGAGATTACGACCGTGTTTTCCGCGACTTTGACCACTATCAAGAGGATGTACTTCGTTTGCGGATCTGGGTAATCGAAGATTTTCTCCTCTGCCATTTTCCCATTGAACATTTTCTCCGTCGTCATGCTTCCGGGCAGGTTCACGAAACTTCGTACGAATTTCCGCAGCGCCTCATCCACCTTTGTGGGCACGAACGCGATCGCGTCCTTGATCTGCTGCGGCAGTTTGCCCAGACCCAGTTGCGAGGCACCCATTTTTATCAGGTTCGGCAACGCCAGTCGCAAGGTATTTACCAGTTGCGTTCGGAACTTTGTACCGCGCTGAAACCGGCATCGAGCCGCGTCAATAAGGCTTGAGGTTGCGGATCGCTCGGCGGACGCACTTCGATCGCGCATACCTTGAACCGTCGGTGCGTCGTCCCTTCCGGGTCAAGCGGCACGACGATGATGATATCCGGACGCTTCTTATAGTTGAGATTGTTTGGATTGATGTTCTGATGGTTTTTGTGTAACCGTTCACTTTTATCCGAGTAAACTCGGGCAAGGTTGACCGTTGCGTCGAGCTTGGACGGCCTTGGTGAGATACTCCAGCGTGTTCGTCGCGTTCAAGCGACAAGTTTGCACCACGGTCAAGATGCG
>JAIOQJ010000306.1 GCA_021413475.1 Planctomycetota bacterium
AGTCGCGGGATGCTCGATCGAACTGATGATGATGTGATCGCCGGGTCGTTGCAAAACTCCCTTGATGACGTGATTACTCGCCTCAGTGCCGCCGCTGGTGAAGAGGATCTCCGAAGCCGAGGCCCCGATCAATGCGGCGAGCTGGCCACGGGCTTTTTCCACGGCACGATGTGCCGTTTTGCCATAGAGATGCGTGCTCGACGGGTTGCCGAATTGATCTTCGAGAAACGGCATCATCGTCGCCCGCACCGACGGATCGATCGGCGTGGTGGCGTTGTAGTCCAGGTAGATTGGGGCGCGGCGATCCGACATCATTGGCTTCCTCTCCCTCGCTAACACGTCGGGCTATCATTATGATTCTTTCCCACCGCCAGCAATCGGTCTAGTTCTTCAGAAGCGGTTCCGGATAGAATTCGCGGGAAGGGAGAAACTGAACCGATGCTGAGTGTATCCGAAGCTCTATCGACCGTCTTGCGTGAAGCGAAACCGCTGCCGGCGGAGAAGCGCGACTTGGCCTTGGCTCTCGGCGGCGTTCTGGCCGAGGCGGTGACGAGCGATATTGATTCCCCGCCGTTCACGAAGGCCTTGATGGATGGTTTCGCCCTCCGCGAAGCCGATTGCCGAACGATTCCCGCGACGTTGAGAATCATCGAGGAAGTCGCAGCCGGGAAGGTGCCGACGCGGACCGTGCAGGCGGGCGAAGCGACACGGATCATGACCGGTGCCCCGATCCCGGCGGGCGCGGATTCCGTGGTGATGGTCGAACGGACCGAGGCGGTTTCGCTCACGGAAGTCCGCGTGATCGTGGCCGTGAAGCCGGGGCAGAACATTCTCACCCGCGGCAGCGAGATGGTGGCGGGCGATGTCGTCATGCCGGCCGGGGCCGTGCTGGGGCCGCAAGATTTGGGATTACTCGCGGCGGTGGGCCGCACTTCCGTTTACGTGAGCGCTCGGCCGCGCGTCAGCATTCTGACGACGGGCGATGAAATTGTCGAGCCGCCAATCATGCCGGGTCCAGGGCAAATTCGGAATACCAATGGGCCGATGCTGCTCGGACAGAGTCAGCGAGCCGGCGGCTTGCCGCGCTATCTTGGCATCGCCCGCGACAACGTCGAATCGTTGCGGTCGTTGATCGCAACCGGCCTCTCGTCATCCGAAGTGTTGATTCTGTCGGGCGGCGTCTCGGCGGGAAAATTCGATCTCGTTCCCGGCGTGCTTCAGGAACTCGGCGTGGTCAGCCATTTTCATCGCATTGTGATGAAGCCGGGCAAGCCGTTGTTCTTCGGCACTTCGTGCGAAAAGCTCGTCTTCGGCCTGCCGGGGAATCCCGTGAGTTCATTCGTCTGTTTCGAATTGTTCATCCGCCCGGCCCTGCGAAAAATGGGCGGCCATGCCGAACCCGGTTACCGGACGATTTCATTGCCTTTGTCGACTGACTTCCGCACGGCGAACGATCGCCCCACGTTTTGGCCGGCACGCATCGATGCGCGTGAAACTGGTTTCACGGTTCAAGCCCTGCCCTGGCAAGGCTCCGCTGACTTGCGAGCTCTTCACACAGTAAATGCTTTACTGGCGTTGCCGCCCGGGGCAATTGATTGGCACACGGCCGACCTGGCACCCGTGATCGCGCTCGAATAACGAACGGATACAAGAACTTCAAGAAGGAAGGCCGATGCCGACGACCCCTGCCGCCACGAAATCCGTGAAGCCGCTCTATTTAACGGCCATGGCTAGCGGGCTGTTGCTCTATGCGAGCTTTTTTCCGCTCAACCTGGGCTTCATCGCCTGGTTCGCATTGGTGCCCTTCCTGTTTCTGATTCAATCGGAAGCCAGACCGCGGCATGTCTATTTAGCGGCTTACGTCGGCGGGCTGGCGTTTTACATCCCGGCGATTCAATGGATGCGGGTCGCTCACGTTGCCATGTACGCGACCTGGCTTATTCTCGCACTGTATTGCTCCTTGTATTTCTGTTTGGGGATTTGGCTGCTGCGCAAGCTGAAGCGAATTCCGACGATCATCGCCGTGCCGGCCGTTTTGGTTGGGCTCGATTATTTTCGTGCCCACTTCCCCACTGGCTTCCCCTGGCTCGATGCACTCGGGATCCGCCATCACACTGGTTTTAGCTGGTACATGCTCGGCTACTCCCAGCACGATTGGTTGCCGCTGATCCAAATTGCGGATTTCACCGGCGTCTATGGTGTCTCGTTCCTTGTCATCACGGTCAACACGGCGATCTTTCTTTGGGTAAGCCGATATCTGAAAAAGGAAACTACTTCGCGCCCGTGGTTTGCTACTACGCTGGCGGCAGCTTCGCTGATCGCCACGCTAGCGTATGGCTACCATCGGCTCGATCATCCGCCGTTCGAGGAAGGGCCACGCCTCGCGATGTTGCAAAGCGATTTACCGCAGGCGGTGAAAATGGAGCAGGGCGTATTCGTACGCCGCCACATGGTCAACTTGCTCTATAAAGCGATGCTGATGGAACCCAAGCCCGATCTCGTGATCTGGCCCGAAACCACTTTCGAGAACGATTGGTACGACATTGCCCCTGGCACCGAGTGGAACGAAACGCCACTACCTTGGCGCACGCGAATCGGAGAAGGCGAACAGTTCGCCCGTTCGCTGGCCGGTTGGGGTTGCAGTCAGTTACTCGGTCTGAATGGTCTGGTCTGGGATAAAAGCGGCACCACCTGGAAATACAACTCGGCCTTGCTGATGGGCAAGAACGGCATGGCGGGGCCGCGGTACGACAAGATGCACCTCGTCCCCTTTGGCGAGTACGTACCATTGCGAAACGTCTTTCCTTGGATGAAAGCTTTCACCCCCTACACGAACGATTACAGTTGCAAACCCGGCGAGCATTTCACGCGGTTCCCGCTGGAGGCCAAAAACCGCACGTTCCAATTCGGTGTCGTGATTTGTTATGAGGATACCGATCCCACCCTGGCGCGGAACTACGTGCTCGCTTCAAACGAGGGACCGCCCGTCGATTTCCTGGTCAATATCACCACCGCGAGTCGCTCTATCCCCGCTGGGGCGACTGGGTGCCGCTCGTGTGCTGGGCGATTTTAATCGTAGGGTTTGTGGTGGGGAGAATGCGGAAGGTCTGAATTAGAAAAACCAAAGAATTTCGCCACGGATGGAACACAGATGAAACACGGATAAATGCGGGGTTCGAAGGGGTAATTGAATTGCCTTAATCCGTGTTCGATCCGTGTTCCATCCGTGGCTAAGACTCTTGATAAACTGCTCTAGTCTCAATCCCCGTCACATGTTATTTCCCCACTCTTGCATGAATATGCGACAGGAGGAAATTCCATGATTCGCTTGATTTGTCTGGCACTGCTACTCTCCGCATCAACCTTGGCGCGAGCGGAGGATGCTCGATTCAAATTCCAGAAGGACCAGATACTCACGTACAACGTTGTGCAGACCACGCATATTGCCGAGACAACCATCGATGACAAAACGAACAAGCCGGTGGATCAGGACTACCTGACAAAACATACCGTCGTGCGCCGCTGGAAGGTTGCCGAGATCGACGACAAGGGGATCGCCACCTTGGAGATGACCATCGTCTCCATGAAATGGGAACAGAAACTTCCCAACGGCGAGAACGACAATTTCGATTCGACGAAGCCAGACGATCTCAACAAGAACGAGATGTCGAAACTGATCGGGCCGGTGGTAGCTGTCGTCCGCATCGATGCCAATGGCACGCTCGTCGAAGTGAAAGAAAGCAAATTTGGCTCGAAGTCTCGCTTCACCGCCGATTTGCCGTTCAAAATCATTCTGCCCGCGAAAGACCCGATGATTGGCCAAACGTGGGATCGCACGTTCTCGATCAAGCTCGACCCGCCGCAAGGCACAGGCGAGACCTATGAGGCGACGCAAAAATACACGGCCAAGGCCCCGGTCGACGGCGTCGCCACCATTGGCGTTTCAACGTCGATCAAGGACATGCCACAGGCCAGCGAGCAAATTCCGCTGCTGCCGATGTTGCTCGATGGCGATGTTTATTTCAACACCGCCACGGGCCAATATCAGGGTTCGAAAATGAAGTTAAAGAAAGAACTGATGAACCACGCCGGCGAAGGGACCAAATATCTCTTCGAGAGCACCTATTCCGAAGATCTAAAAGTCGCCAAGGAATAAGTGATCCGGCAAATTCATAGGGAGAACGTCGAGATGCCTCGACGCTCTCCCTTTTCGCATTTACGGCTTCTGCAAACCCGTGGACATCGTGGGCGTCTTGCTGTTGAACTGCGTCAGGCGTGCCTGAGCATTCACCGCGAACGTGCCGGTCGGGTTGATCTTCATCACTTTTTCCAGGCAAGCCTGGGCCTGTTCTTTGTCACCTTTTTTCATCCACGAATCCGCGAGCGCAAAATACATTTGCGCGAGCCGATCGTTCATTGCATCGCAAACACGGGCCATGCGTTCCGGGTCGGCTTTGATCTCCGCGGCCAGTTGTGTGCCTTCACGGCCTTCTGGCAAGTCGCGGTAAGCCGCGTGCAGAATTTCGCACACATCCAGACATGACAGATAACGTTCGGCCTTGAAATCCTCGCGGGCCAGGGCCAACATGTCCTTCGCACGCTGCAGACGCTGACGCGAACGAGCGTCGGGACTATCCGCCAAGACCGTGAGCAGTTTCGCACCGTCGCCGGCCGCGAGCGTGCCCGAGTATTTCTTCAAGAGTTCCGTGAGCACGTCGATCGCTTCGAGCGTTTGCCCTTTGCTTTCGAGATCCTTCGCCCGGGCTAGCCGAGCGGTCGCTTGCTGTTCGATCTCTTGCAAGGATTCGCGCGCTTTGGCTTGCACAGGGCGATCCTTGCCGTCCTCAATGATGTTCTTCAGAAGTGCGACAGCCCGAGCCTGATCACCCGAAGCAATCGACTTGGCGGCCTCCTGAAAATCACGTGCCATCCAGTCGGGAGTCTGCACGGACGAGCCTCGTTGCAACTGGTCGACCATGCGGCTGGTTTCGAGAAACCCCTCGATCCACGCGAGAATCTTGCCGTCCTGGCCGGCGAGAATCATGGTCGGATAGGCCTGGATGCGAAGCGTCTGTGCAAGCCGGGGCTCGCGATTGGCGTCGATCTTGAGCGGGATGAATCGCTCGTTGAGCAATTTCATGACGGCAGGATCGCGGAAAGTCGTTTGGTGCATCCTGCGGCAGTGGACACAATCCTCGGTTCCGAAATCGAGAAAGAGGGGACGATTCTTCTCGGCGGCTTCCTTGCGGGCACTGTCATAATCCGCACGCCATTCGATCTTATCAGCAGCAGACGATGGGGCCGCCAGCAGTGCCAGCATGAGCATCGCGGTGCAACCTTGTTGTCGAATCAAACGGTGGATGACTAGCATTGGCGTACCTCGACGGAAAAAAGACAACTCAAGCACGGGGATGAGCTTTGTGGTAACTGTCCTGCAAACGCTGCGTGGACACGTGAGTGTAAATCTGGGTCGTGGCGAGATTCTTGTGGCCTAGCAATTCCTGCACGCCGCGGATGTCCGCTCCCGCATCGAGGAGATGCGTGGCGAACGTATGGCGAAGCGTGTGCGGAGTCGAGCGGGGATCGAGCCCCGCCTGCAAGAGATACTTGGAGAGAATGCGGCCGACGCTTCGGACATTGAGCGCCGTGCCGTTTTTGTTCAGGAAGACCGCCACGCCCGATTTGTGGAGGCCGGACATGAACGCCTGGCGAATTTCGAGCCATTCCTGCAGCGAGTCACGTGCTTCCTTGCCAAGCAGGGCGAGCCGTTCTTTCTTCCCTTTACCACGGACGGTGATGATCCCTTCCTCAAGGTCGAGATCATCAATCTTCAAGGAACAAAGTTCGCCGACGCGAACACCCGCGGAATAGAGCGTTTCCAGCATGGCCTTGTCGCGCCGGCCGAGCGGACTTTCTCCGACATCGAGCGCGAGCAGCCGCTTGATGTCGGCATCGGTCATGAAATGCGGTAGATTCTTGTCCTTCCGTGGGCCGCGCAAGCCTTCAGCGGGATTGGTATCGAGCTTGCCGCGCCGGCAGAGAAAGCGCAGCCAAGAACGAACGGAGGCGATCCGGCGAGCGATCGTGGTCTTGGCGTAATCCTGTTCGTGGAGCCAGGCGAGATAGGCGCGCAAAATCCGCGTCGAGATGCGATTGGGCGTCGCATCCGCGCCGAGGCGCTCGTGGAAAAATGCAAGGGCCTGCGTCAAGTCTTCACGATAGGACTTGATGGTGTAGGCCGAGGCATTCTTCTCGATGCCCAGATGCCGCAGATAATCGGCAAGGGCTTGTTCCATGAAAGGGATCTCGAATCGCGACCGCGAGCCTCATCCTCGGTTCTGGGTCGTCTGGCTTTCGGAGGCAGCTTCCAACCATTGCCGCCTCGTTCGCTCGGTCAACACGGCGGCATCAAACCAAGAGAGGCTCAATCCGGGATTCGCCGCCTGATCCCGGATAGCGTCGAGCAAGCGATCCCTGCTTACGTCGTCGCTCACGTAGATGTACCGCTCCCGACCCTTCATCAGGGCCAAGACGCTCAGTTCGTGCTGCACGGCAATCCTCGCCGGAACGGTAGAACGTTGGGCATCGTCACGTTTCGCGCCATCGACCTACCGCGCGGCAGTTCGGTTGCGTTATCGGCAGTTTTCGGTTTTCGGGTTCAACGAACTTTGGGAGGAATTGGAGATTTCCCCGGCCACCACCCTTTAGATGACCGCAGGTTCGGATCAATCGTCACGATCGTCTTGACGTGTTGAGTCAATGATCTTTTGCCTCGTGACTTGCATTCGAGTCACGCGGGCTTTAACATCCAAGCCGGACGGATGACTAAGATGAGAATTGACGATCCCGCCGCTGGTACTCTCCCGGGCAGGGTCGATAGGAAACTTCTTTGATGATGCTCATGGCAGGTCGATCACCCAAAACGTCGCTCACGTCTGAACGAGTTGCCCGGCTTTTTCGTTTGGTGCGCCTACTCGGCAGTGGGCCCAAGACTCGGACCACGCTGATGCGAAAACTCCGCGTCGATCAGCGAGGTTTCTACCGCGACTTCGAACAGTTGCGGAAATTCCGAGTGCCAATGGAGCTTCACGCCGGCAGGTACGTGTTGATGGAAACGGTCGAGGAAGCCCTCGGCCGCCTGCCGTTTCCCGATCCCTGCTTGAGCGTTCAGGATGTGCTGCAACTCGCCAAAGGCAAAACGGCCGCCCATCGGCGATTGCGTGAGCGGATTCGGAAGCTTCTGGGGACGGAGTAGCCATGGGAAATCCGAATGAATCGAGCAGGCGAGTTTGGCACATCGCGTGGCCATTCGTACTGGCAGCGAACTTGATCGTACCGCTCGGCTGGGGAATGGATGAAACTCGCGGCGATGCAATTTGGGGAATGGTTGCGGCCATTCCTCTTTTCTGGCTAGCGGGGCATGGGATTTGCGCCGAATCCAGAAAATCCGGTTCGGTCCTCGTCATGGGGGGCATTGTGGTCGCGCTGTTACAGATCGTCCCGATCCTCCACATAACTGCAGGCATCGTCGGCGTGAGTCTTGCTGCGGGTCCGGGTATGCACAAACTTACAACTTTTCTCGGCGGCTTCGTGGCAACTCTAATCACGGGCGGGTTGCTTTTGTTGGTCGCACTACCGTTCGGAATGTGGGTCCGAATGATCACGCATCCGTTGGCTTCGTCTGGTGAGTGACCCGAACGCGACCGACCGAGATTTGGTTCCCAAGGGGATGGTGGAGGTTTCCCGATGAGCATTGAGAACATGAGGCAACTTGAAAATGCACGAGTGAAACTTCAAGAATTAGAGCAACTTCACGCAGATACCCGCCTGAACCAGGCAAGCAGCGAGCACGTTCGAGACTTGACCATGCGCTCGCTCAAGAAGCGTATCAACCAGTTCAAGGAAGAGATCTCCCGGTTCGAGGCACGCATCGAGCGAACCTGAACGAGCCAAATTGCGGTTCCCATCCCTTCCCCGGTTCGCTAGACTATGGAATCATCGATCCACATGATGTGGATTTCGTTCATCGACACGGAGGTCTCGACATGCGTTGCGCCATCGTCATCCCCGCTCGTTACGGCTCCAGCCGCCTGCCCGGTAAGCCCCTTCTGAAGACCACTGGGAAATACCTCATCCAGCACGTTTACGAGCAAGCTTGCCAATCGAAGCGCGCGACCGATGTCGTGATCGCCACCGACGATTCACGGATCATGGCCGCCGTCCAGAGTTTCGGCGGCCGCGCCGTCATGACGCGCCGCGATCACGTGTCGGGGACCGATCGCGTCGCGGAAGTGGCTCGCGGACTCAATGTCGATGTCATCGTCAACCTTCAAGGCGACGAACCGCTGATCGACGCTCGCACGCTCGATCTCCTTCCTGATCTGCTGGAACAAGATCCCGGCGCGAAACTGGCGACACTCGCCGTACCCTTGCGTGAAGTGGAAGCCTACCGCAATCCGAATGTGGTTAAAGTCGTTCGCGATCGGCAAGGCCGGGCTCTCTACTTTAGCCGCAGCCCGATCCCGATGGTCCGGGACGGCGACCCCGATCTGGTTCATAATTCTCAGCTCTTCCTTCATCATCTCGGTTTGTACGCCTATCGTCGCGACGCTCTGCTGGAGCTCGCGTCACTGCCGCCCGACCCGCTCGAGCAAACGGAAAAGCTGGAGCAGCTTCGAGTTCTGGGAATGGGTTGGCCCATCCAAGTCGGCATCATCCGTCACGCGGGCCGGGGTGTGGACACCCGCGATGACTACGATCGCTTTGTCAGCCACTATCGCGAGCAGAGAGTCGCGCAGGCCGCTTGAGGCGGAACCTGTTTCCACCGGACTCGAATCCGGTATAGTGAAGAGAGTGTGAAGCAGCACGCTCCCCTCACGGTTCAAGGAAACAGGACGCAATGGCCACCAAGCATATTTTCGTGACGGGCGGCGTGGTTAGCTCGCTGGGCAAGGGGCTGACATGCGCATCCATCGGCCTTTTGCTGGAACGCCGTGGACTGAGCGTGCGCCTGCAAAAATTCGACCCCTACATCAACGTCGACCCCGGGACGATGAGCCCGTTCCAACACGGCGAGGTATACGTGTTGGACGACGGGGCCGAGACCGACCTCGATCTTGGCCACTACGAACGCTTTACCAACGCACCTCTCAACCGCGACTGCAACTACACCACCGGTAAAATTTATCTCTCGGTCATTCAGAAAGAACGCCGTGGCGATTATCGCGGCAAGACCGTGCAAGTAATCCCGCACGTCACCGACGAGATCAAGTCGTGCATCCGCAAGCTGGCGACTCCCGACGTGGATGTCTGCATCACGGAAATCGGTGGCACGGTCGGCGACATCGAGGGCCTCCCTTACTTCGAAGCCATCCGCCAGTACGCCCTCGATATCGGCAAGAATAATTGCATGTACATTCACCTCACGCTGGTTCCCTATCTGAAAGCTGCCGGCGAATCGAAATCGAAACCGACCCAGCACAGCGTCATGGAACTACGCAAGATCGGCATCCAGCCGGATGTGCTGATTTGCCGTACCGAACGGGAATTACCGAAGGAAGAAGGGGACAAGATCGCTCTGTTTTGTAATGTCGAACGCCGGGCCGTCATCGAAGAACGCGACAAAGACGTGACCGTCTACGAAGTGCCTTTGAGCCTGATGAACAACAAGCTCGACGATCTGATCGTCGAGAAGTTCAACCTCACGCAGGCCAAGCCGCTCGACATGGAAGATTGGCGGGCGATGATCGACGTCTGCAAAAACCCGCCGCACGAGGTCACCATCGCGGTGGTTGGCAAGTACGTCAAGCATCACGACGCGTACAAGTCGGTTTATGAATCACTCATCCACGCCGGGATTGGGAATAAGGCACGGGTGCATATCCGTAAGATCGAAGCTGAGAAAATTGAGCAAGAAGGCCCCGAGAAATCACTTTCCGGTGCCGACGCCCTGCTGGTGCCTGGTGGGTTCGACAAACGCGGCATCAATGGAAAGATCGAAGCGATTCGCTTTGCCCGCGAGCATCGTCTGCCATTTTTCGGTCTGTGCCTCGGTCTGCAGTGCGCAACCATTGAATTCGCTCGCAACGTCTTGAAACTTCCGGAAGCAAACTCCACGGAATTCAGCCCGAAGACCATCGATCCCGTCGTCTGCCTGCTCGACGAGCAACGAAAAGTGACTGACCTCGGCGGCACCATGCGGCTGGGCCTATATGAGTGCAAGCTCTTGCCAGGCAGCAAGGCCCACATTGCGTATGGTGCGGATTCCGTCTGGGAACGCCATCGGCATCGCTACGAGTTCAATAACAGTTACCGCGAGCGTTTCCGAGCCCTGGGGATGATCGTCTCGGGGACGAGCCCCGACGGCGAATTGGTGGAAGTGATCGAGCTACCCGGCCATCCCTGGTTCGTGGCGGTCCAGTGCCATCCCGAGTTCAAGTCGAAGCCGACGAAAGCGCATCCGCTATTCCGTGACTTCGTCAAAGCGGGTTTGAACCATCGCATCGAAAAGAAGGGCGACGCCAAGATCCACCGCG